>JAJTBU010000372.1 GCA_021286735.1 bacterium | reverse complement strand
GATTGTGGGTGCTGTTGTAGCGGCCCGCGTTCACGAAATCTTCGGAACTCGGGGAATAGCCCATTTTCTCCTTGAAAAGCCGCATCATCCGGGGGGACACCGTCATATCGTAGGAACCCCAATCCGAGTAGACAAAGCGCAGCGCCGGATCATCGCCCCAGAACCAGCAAAAATTGTAGAAGAGCGACGTGAATCGGACGATGGCGGTATCCGGATGCTCGATAAGCCATTTCTCCAAGTAAGCCAGGAGCACGGCCCTCGCCTCGGGATGGACGGGATCCACCGGCAGGAGCCGTTCCCTGTCTCCCCAATTGTTGGTGACATGGTTGTACATCGAGATTTCTTCCCAAACCCGGTAGACGAGGAAGTTGACGGTATACGAATGCCTGGGCATCGCTGACTTGATGGTCACGGCCCGCGATTCCGCCGTCGTCAATTCCCACTCCATAGCAGGAATTTCAGCGCCCGTGCTGCGGTCGAATACCTGCCACCATTTTTTTGGGTCATCATCGACATTGACGACAAACTGGTCCTTCGAGAAACCATCCAGAAGCGTGATGGAAACATGCGGTCCGAGGGCCTCGACCGGAAAACTCATGAGGTAGTTCTGCTGCAGCATAGTCCTGTGATGGCTCGCCCAGGCGTTCACGGATCGGATGAGGCAGAGGGTCGAATATATCTCCCGGCCCGATTCAAGCAATTCCCTGGACAATGTCGTCCCGTCGCTGTCGCGGATCGTGTCCGCGCCCCAGGCATCGGCGAGCCGGAGGGTGAGCGCCTCATGTCCGGACTCCCCCGGAATCGTAAAATCGCCATTCATTCGCGCCTTGTTCATGGTTGCGTCCTTTTATTGGTGTAGTGTCGGCGTCGCTAGCCTGCGATATTCCGTCGGCGATTTCCCTACCGCTTGGCTGAACATTTTCGAAAACAAAAGCGCGTCGCCATAGCCGACCATGGCGGCGATTTCCTTTACGGAGAGCGACTCGTCGCTCAATAAGCTCAGGGACTTCTGGATTTTCAGCATCAGCAGGTATTCTTTCGGGCCAATCCCGATGCGCAGCTTGAACAACCTAGAGAAGTACTTCCTTTCGAGGCACGCGTGGTCCGCCAGGTCTCGGACGGTGATGCCTCGCGCATAGCAGCGATGTGCGAACTCGACGGCATTTCCTATCCGGGTCCCATAGCGCTCAATGAATTCCGGGTCGCGCTTGCGGAATAAAATCGCCCCCACAAGCTGGTACAGGAGCCCATGGCTTCTCACCCGCGCGGCGGGAGTGTCGGCGAACGCGTCGACGCGACGCTCGGACAAGGCCATCATCGCGCTTTCGACGCCGTCGATATCATCGCAGTCGATGATTCCCGCTCGACCGAGGCTCGGGGCATTGAGCAGCAGCGAATCATCCTGGGCCGCGACGAATTCCACCCAGCGGAAGGAAAGCCCGCCGCGCCCGGACTGGATTCTGATCTCCCGCCCCGGGGCGGCCATGAAAATCGAAGCCCTCGAAATTCGCGCCGACGCGGCGTCGGCGAATAGGACGCCCTCGCCGGAAACAACAAAATAAACGGCGAACCTATCAGAACAACTCCGCGCGTCCGACTCGCCCGGCGCGAGCTCGCCTTTTCCGCTCCCCCAAAAATCGAACTGCGGCACCCGCCGCGACTCGTGGCTTTTTTCCATGAAGTCGAGACTATTTTCCATAGGACGATTCCGCATTGGGCGGTATCTTTCTGCAACGACATTCATGGGCTGCGGCGGTTTCCCGCCGTACCCGGCAAGGAGTGTATCAACCATGTATGTGCCTTCCGAAAACAGGTACGACTCGATGCGCTACAATCGCTGCGGCCGCAGCGGCCTCAAGCTCTCCGCCATCTCCCTCGGCCTCTGGCACAACTTCGGCGACACCGCCTCCTTCGAGACAGCCAGAGCCATGGTCCGCCGCGCCTTCGACCTCGG
>JAJTBU010000371.1 GCA_021286735.1 bacterium | reverse complement strand
GTCGCGCTTGACCACCATGAGGGGCTTTTCCTCGATGCGCTCGTAGCTCGTGAACCTGAGGCCGCAGGAGAGGCATTCGCGCCGTCGGCGTATGGCTTCGCCGTTCGCCAGGCTCCGCGAATCGATCACCTTGTCGTCGAGGCTTCCGCAGTGGGGGCATCTCATGGCCTTGGGCGTCTCCTTGCGGGCATTATATATCGCGAGCTCGGTTGCTGTCATGCCCGGAAATGCGTATTTTATGTGCTGGAGGTACCCAATGGCGTTTTCCGACAAGATGAAAGACTTTTTCGAAAAGAGCTTCGATTCCTCGAAGGATTTCCTCAACAAGGCGGGAGCACAGGCGCAGGTCTGGTCCGAGATGGGCAAGCTCAAGTTCGAGATCCTCGCGCTCCGCGCCAAGGGCCAATCGCTTACCTCGAAGCTAGGCGCCGGCGTCTACGAGCTTCTGGTCGAAAAGGGCGAGCCGATGATCGGGACCTATTCGCAGGGCATCGCGCCGATAATCGAAGAGCTCAAGCATATCGACCGCGAGATTTCCGAAAAGGAAGCCGCCTTCCGCCTCGCCGGCGGCAAGGATGCCGACCTCGACGGCGATGGCAAGCCAGACTGATCCATCGCCGATGATACAAGCCGTTATTTTCGATCTCGACGGAACCTTGGCCGACACCATCGGCGATATAGGGGCCGCCGTTAACTCGCTGCTGGCGGAGCGCGGTTACGCGCAGCACGACCTCGACGTCTACAAACTGATGGTGGGAAACGGTTTCGCGAACCTGATGCGCCGGGCCCTTCCCGACGAGGTGGTCGCCGACGAGATCCTGTTCTCCTCCCTCGCGAGCGAGGCCGCGGCGCGCTACGCGGCCAGGGCGCTCGCGACGACCAAGCCTTTCGAGGGCGTGGTCGACTTGCTCGAGGCCCTGTCGACGCGGGGCATTCCCTGCGCGGTGCTCTCGAACAAGCCGGACCCGATGGCAAAGACAATGATCGCGTTGCTTTTTCCTGCGGCTAAATTCCTCGCCGTCCTGGGCGACAGGCCGGGCGTTCCGCGAAAGCCCGATCCCTCGGAGGCGCTGGCCATCGCCGCGAGTTCCGGGATTCCAGCCGAACGCTGGGCCTTTGTCGGCGATTCCGGAGTCGATATGGCGACGGGATCATCCGCAGGGATGACCCCCTTAGGGGTCTCATGGGGCTATCGTTCGGTCGGCGAGCTCCTCGAGAGCGGCGCTTCCGCCATTCTCAGGACGCCGGCAGACTTGCTGTGCTACCTCTGAAGATCGTCCAAGCGCAGAGTATCGCCCGTGGCGAAGGCCAGCGCCCGGCGCGGTCTTGCGCCGCCGCATTCATTGCGCAAAGCGCCGCCCTTTTATATACTCGAGGAAAACCTTCTCCCGTTACCCGCGGGTCCCCAAGGAGCTGTTCATGGAAAAAATCGCGCTCATCGAGAGAGCCGCATCGTATGTCGCCCAGGAAAAAGACCCTGTTTTCGCCGCCGAAGTGCGGGACCTCCTGGCGAAAAATGACGAGAAAGAGCTGGAGGACCGTTTCTATCGCGACCTCGAGTTCGGCACGGGAGGGTTGAGGGGCGTCATCGGCGGCGGGTTCAACCGCATGAACACGCTCGTGGTGACCAAGGCCACCCAGGGACTCTGCGACTATCTCAAGGAACAATTCCCCGGCAAGGCTCTCTCCGCCTGCGTAGCCCACGATTCCCGCCGACGGTCGGCGGATTTCGCTCTGGCCACGGCCCTGGTCTTCGCCGCCAACGGCATCAAAGCCTACCTCTTCCCCTCGCTCAGGCCCACCCCCGAGCTGTCCTTCGCGGTGAGGAAGCTCGGCGCCGACACCGGCGTCGTCGTCACGGCCAGCCACAATCCCCCGCAGTACAACGGCTACAAGGCATATTGGAACGATGGTTCCCAGGTCGTCCCGCCCCACGACGTCGGCATCATCGAGCGCGTACAG
>JAJTBU010000370.1 GCA_021286735.1 bacterium | reverse complement strand
CTTTTTGGATCCCCAGCGGAAGCTTGTAGTGGAGCCCGGCGCCGAGCGTCCTCGAGTACTTCCCGAAGGTGGTGATGACGGCGTTCTCGGTCTGGTCGACGACGATGAAGCTGGTCGACAGGAATACGATCACGGCGATCGCCGCCAGCGCGATGACCACGATCGGCCCCTTGATGGGGAACTTGGGTACCTTTACCTTGAAAACAGGTTCGGCCATCGGCGGCACCTCCTCAGTGTAGCTATCGCTTCTCAAGTCCCAAATATACTTCGATTTTCCCGGTGGGAAAGAGTTCGCGGACTTTTTCGATAAAATAGTATGGAATCGGAGCTTCCACGGCAGGCGGAAGGCCGGCGAGGACGCCTCCCGGAGAAGAAAGGCGCCAGGCGTGGAGGTAGTAGGGGAGCTCGCAGGGGTGGCCGCCATATTTGCGGTCGCCGGCGAGAGGGTGTCCGTGCGCGGCCGCCTGGGCGCGGATCTGGTGGGTCCGCCCCGTGCCAAGCGCGACGGCGGCGAGCGTATAGCCTTCGGAGACGGCGAGTGGAGTCACCTCAGTCAGCGCCTCCTTGGCTCCGAGGGCAGGCCTTCCCGGCGTTGATTGAGGCGCCGCGACCCTGCTGTCGCGAGCGTCGCCGTCGCGCACGAGGAGGTCCCTCCAGGCGACGCCTGCGCCTATGGGGCCTTCGAGAATGGCGAGATAGGTTTTTGCGAGGCGCCGCTCGCGGAGGGCCCGGGTGAAGTCCCTGGCGCCGTCGATGCTCCGGGAGAAGGCGATGACTCCCGATGTGTTGCGGTCGAGCCTGTGGAGGGGCCCCGGCGCGAAGGACAGCGAACGCTGGAGCGAGGGGGCGAGGTAGGCCCTGACCTGCGCCTCGAGGCTGTCGGGGCCGTCGTGCACGAGGACGCCCATCGGCTTGTTCAGAAAAAGAAGGTCGGGAGTCTCGAGGAGGATTGGAAGGGCGGGCGCGGGGGCGACCGGAGGCGGCGATGGTAGGTCCTGGCCGGGGCCAAGAACGACGCCGCTGATTTCGACGACTTCGCCCGCACGGCAACGCGACTCAGGATCGCGGCGCTCCCCGCCGACGCGGATGTCGCCCTTGCGCAGCGCCCTGTGGATGGCTGAGAGAGGCAAGTTTCCGAGGGCTATCCGCAGCACGCGGTCGAGCCGCCTTCCGTCATCATCCTTGCCGAGGACGAGCCTTGCGCCTTTTTTCATGGACAAATAGTAGCGAGACGCCCGGCCGCGGTCAATGAAGGGCCGGAGCGCGGCCGCGCGTCTTGACACGCGACCGATCCGCACAAGAAAATCCGTTTCGATGAGGAGCGAAGCGATGGACGTCGAGGCATTGTTGGACAATCCGATTTTTCTCTCCGCCCTGATGAGCCTTTTTGTCGCCCAGTTCATCAAGGCGGTCATCTCGCTGCTGAAGGCGCGCCGCCAGGAGCTCCGCGAGGCGATGCTCATCTTCTTCTGGAGGACGGGCGGCATGCCTTCGAGCCACTCTGCGGTCGCCATCGCCATCAGCACCGCCGTCGCGCTCACGGAAGGCTTCTCCAACCTCTTCATCGTCTCCCTTTTCCTGTCCCTGATCGTGATCCGCGACGCGCTCGGGGTTCGCCGTTCGGCGGGCCTGCAGGCCAAGGCGCTCAACCGCCTCGGCGCTGAACTCTCGATCAAGCAAGGCATCCATTACGACGCGGTCAAGGAAGTGCACGGCCACAGCTGGCCGGAAGTTCTTGTAGGCTCTGTGCTCGGCTTCTGCATCGCCTTCGCCTTCTGCAAGCTTTGACCCTCTCGCCCCCTACATCGCGCGAGAGCGGGCGCATTATAGGGGAGCGCTTTGCCCTTGCCTTACGTTGACGGAAATGCTCGTTTTTGTAGGGCAAAGGCCCAATCGGCCACCTTTTTGCCGAACGCGGCCGCTAGCCGTCCATTCTGGATAATTTTCAAGCGCCGCCCTTTTACAGACC
>JAJTBU010000029.1 GCA_021286735.1 bacterium | reverse complement strand
TGCTTTTTCACGTGCTCCTCGAGAATATTTGCATACTGCTGAACCTGCTCTTGTTCGTGATCGGCAACCGGACGTACAAGTTCTCCAAGAACTCCGCCATCCTGGTCCTCAGCGCCTCCTTCCTGTTCTCTTCCGGTCTGGGATTCCTGCACGTGCTGGCCTACAAGGGCATGAACCTCATATCCGGCATAGACTCGAGCATGGCCACGCAATTCTGGGTGGCCCGGCGATACATGGAATCGACGGGCATACTGTTCGCCACCATGATCCGGAATAGGAAACTGTCCTTCACCAGGCTCATGCTCCTCTATTTCGCGGCCACAGCCCTCCTCGTCGCCTTGATCTTCGCAAAAATATTCCCGGTGTGTTTTGTCGAAGGGATCGGCCTTACGCCGTTCAAGAAAATCTCCGAGTATGCCATCATTCTCATCAGCATCATCACTCTGTTGAGGCTCAGCGATCTCAATAGGCACTTCGAGACCGATTATCTGAAACTCTTCGGTTCCGCCATTTTTTTCGGGATCCTCGCGGAGGCTATGTTTACCCTCTACGCCACCGTCTACGACTTGGCGAACGGAATCGGCCATCTTTTCTATCTGCTCTCCAACGGGCTCTTTTCGATTTTTGTGATCAAGGAAGGGCTCGACAAGCCTTATACGAATATGTTCCACGAAGTGCATAGGCAGGCGATCCGCGACAGCCTCACCGGCCTCTACAATAGGAATGGCTTCTACGAGGTCGTAAAATCGGCCTTTGAAAGAGCCAAGCGGTTTCACGGAGGCTTTCGCATCTTTGTCATAGATCTCGATAATTTCAAAATGATAAATGACCGATACGGCCACCCCGAAGGGGATAGGGCCCTGGTCGAATTCGGAAAAATCCTCATCAAGTCGTTCAGGGAATACGATATCATCGCCCGCTTCGGCGGCGACGAGTTCATCGTCATCCTCGAAGGCGAGGGCGACGCGGCCGAGCTGGCGCAGGAAAGGCTCGAGCGCGCGGTCATCGGCTGGGAGGGATCGAATCCGAAGCGCCGCGGCCTAGGAATATCCTACGGAATCGCCGAGCGCGAGCCCGGCTCGGAGGCGACGATCGACAGCCTTCTGGCGATGGCGGATGAAGCGCTGCTGAAAGCCAAGGCCATCAAGCACCCGGAGCGGACAAATTCGAAGCGGGACGAACCCTGGCGTCTCGATCGCTATGCGGAAGATTGAACGCCCTCATCCGAAGTAAAAAGCATCCTAATGCAATGTTGCTCGGCTAGCCCACCATCAAGATTAACGTTCAAGCAACTTCAAAGCCTCTTCCTCGCTTACAGGCTTGCTGATCAGGTATCCCTGAATCATGTCGCATCCATGCTGCTTTAGGTACTCCAACTGCATCTGCTCTTCGACGCCTTCAGCGACGACATAATGTCCTAGCTTGTGGGCCATGGATATGATATCGGTGGTAATAGCGGTAGCAGTGTTGATCTCAAGCAGCCTGTCTATAAAGGATTTATCGATTTTCAGGCCATCAATATTCAAATCTCGCTCTCTCGCCAACGAAGAATAACCTGTCCCGAAATCATCGATCGCAATTTTTATGCCTATCTCTTTTAGCGCTAATAATAATCTATTTATTTCGTTAAAATCGCTGGCGAAAACCGATTCGGTTATTTCGAGTACTATGGTTTTCGGGTTAATAGATTTTTGCTTTATCTGTTCATCCAGCCGATTAATGAACCCTTCTCGGAGAAGCTGGAGGGCAGAAATATTGATCGCTATGGTAGTCGAATGATGCCCATGTGTTTCGAGGTTCTTCAAGAAATCAAAAGCCCTATATATGACTAAATCGCCAAGACCCGTGATAGTCTTCGTCTTTTCCGCGAGAGGTATGAATTCTAGCGGTGAAACCCCTCCAAATTGCTCGCTTTCGAATCGCGCCAATGCTTCAAAACCGATTATCTTGTCGCTTTTCAAATCGAATATAGGTTGATAGTGGAGAAAAAGCTTATCGACATTTTCGCCTGCGGCAACTTGTACTAGCTCATGGCTTAGCGCCTCTTCCCGGTCGAGCCTTTCCTGCATCGCCGAAGTGAAAAAGTCGATGACAATATCAGTCGTAGGAGTATACATATTCTTCTCGGAAGCGATGAGCAATCGTTTAAGCTGTACTTCAAGGTCGACCGTATCGTCCGGTTTGATTTCTACTACTCCAATACCTACGCTAATTCTTTCCTTGCGCAATACTGATTCAATAGTTCTGGCCGCCGCTGAGCAAATTTTCAACAACTGCTCCTGCGAATCGTATCCTTTTCCGTAAATTACAAACCAATTTTCAAAAATATAAAATACTTCACATTTAGGATTGCAATTCTCACTGAGCGCCTCCGCCACCTTTCGTATCAACTCTTGTCCATAACTGTAGCCGTAGAGCAGGTTCAGCTTGAATATTGAACTAATGTTAATGCCTATTAGCGCCCTTCTCTTGAAACGTCCTGCTTTTTGATCCGCAGCAAAGACTTCATGAAGGTATTTTCTGTTATATAAGCCCGACCAGAGATCATGGTCGCTTGAGTATTTCAGCGTATTCTCCATTCGCTTTTTATCGGAGATATCCAGCATGATTCCTTCCAGAGCCTCTACTTCGCCATTTTCCTTATAAACTCCTTGCGCCAATTCCAGCACCCACTTTCGTTCGCCGTTTGCCGTAATGATCTCATACTCAAACCTAAAGGGCATTCTCTTGAAAAGCCTCAATTTCCACTCATTCCATAATGTCTCACGATATTCTGGTGGAATTATCTCATTAAAAGAGATGTCCCTATTGCCCAAAAGGCTTTCAGCTTGATAGCCGGTCAATTCGCGGCATCCATCGGAGAGAAATACCATCGTCCAATCTCGATCATATTTGCAGCGATATACAAGTCCCGGCAAATGCGCGAATATTATTGCCTTATCCCGTTCGCTAACCCGCAACGCCTCCGCGATGGCTTTCTTTTCTGATATATTTTCTAATAAGCACAGGTGAATCTTCTCGATGCTGGAACCACCGAGAAGCGGTGATACCTTCATATCAACCCATACGCTGGAACCATCAGGACGCAGGAATCTTTTCTCCATCGAATATCCATTGATAGCGCCCGCTTGGAATTGTTCAAATTTCTCAAGATCCGCTGGAAGGTCATCTGGATGCGTAATATCAACCCAAGAGAGATATTCAATCTCACTATTTGTTCTGTTTAGGATCTTTTCCATCATCGGATTCATGTTCATCTGGCTGAATTCCGAACGTGAGATGAAAGCCTTATCCTTGACTATGGCAATTCCGATCGGCGCCTGCTCAAATATTCCGCGGTATAAAGCTTCATCTTTGGCAGCCTTATCGCTCAACTTCTTCAGCTTTACTTTCTGAGTCTGAGACCAGATGAGCAATAACGTGAATATAAGGAAAATAGTGACGACAAAAATATCTGTGAGAAATCGCTGGCCAAGCTGTCGATACCATTCTTTCACAGGAAAATCGATGCCGAATAATGCAATTACCGCACCAGTTATTGGCTCCTTTATTGGGACGAGAACGCTTACCCAAGTCCCCCAACGATCTTTCGTTGGATTTGTTAGTGCTATTTCGCCTGTTCGGAATGGCTTTCGGTATACATCTGCCGCTTCGGTGAACACCAAACCTGGAGGAGCGTAGTCGGGACTGTCCGGCATTTCGGAATCGACGAGAAAAATCAGCGAGTCGCCCCTCTGTGCAAGCAGATATGCAAAGTGAATCTCGTCGATATCATGAATGAGGCGAATAAGCTCTTGTTTGATGAAATTATATCCTGGCTTCACTAAATCCTGAGTGCTTCCAGAAAGCGAAATTATGGAATCAGTACTGAAGCCGGAGGCAACAGAGCGCGCAAGTATTATCGCGTTAGAAGAGGTCTGAATCTTATGTCTATTCCATTCAAAAGCCAGATAAAAACTGCTCACTGCGAGATAAATGACAACCGAACCGATAATAAAAGATCGATATGCTAGAAGTGGTCCCTTTTTCATAGCACAATCCTCGTTCGCATAACTTTATGGGGTGCGAACATAGGCATCATATCAGGAAAATAATGAATTCTCCATATCGCTAAAATCCATGCACTTCGGATGGTCTCACCATACGAGCCTTTCCAGCAGACTGCCTGGCATCGCTCTTTTTGAAAGCCACCATTGCGCAAATAAAACGAAAACCGGCGCATTCCACCTCCTCAGCGAAGGACAATCCATCTGATAGTCCCCTCTGACACTCGAGTTTGGAACGACGCCGGTTTTCCGGTGGCCGCAATCTAATTACTTACCACAAAGATCTTTACAGATGAGCCGCACGTGATTCGAACACGTGACCCACGCCTTAAAAGGGCGTTGCTCTGCCAACTGAGCTAGCGGCCCGCGGGGAATTACACTACCTAAATCGCGTACCGATGTCAAGCACGGCTTTGCCGCGCGAAAAAGAGGCCGCCCGCGCCTTCGCGCGGGCGGCCGGAATCATTTTGTAGAACAGCTCCTGGAAAACAGCTACTAGCAATCCATCGCGTTTCCTCAATGGCTATTCAGTAACGTAGTCCGAAACGACACTAAAGCCACCGTAGAGGGTTGCGCTTACATTTCGCGGGGTAAACGATGCGTTCGGATGCTGTGGCTGATCGTCTATAATATCGCCCTTCGTGAATGTACCGCTTCGATCGACATCGACCACTACATCATAATTGCCTAGAACCAACCCGCCGTTAGTCCCATCCGCGTCGCCGTCGGCTCTCCAGATAGTCTGCTGACCGCAGCCGTTGTAGCAAGAGTACTGCACCGGTAAAGTAATCTTCTTCCAGTTCCAATTATCCGAAGCGGTGATAGTACCGCCTTCAGGATACTTGCCAGAGCCAACCCTCGCTTGGGAATCTATGATATAGACATCGACATACGATCCATAGTAGAGGCTCGCCGTATTGGCGCCTGTCGTTGCACCGTAGCCCCAGTTGATGTACGGATTCCAGGTCGCTTTTACACCATAGCCGCCAAATTGCCAGTCCCATGCATAGCGAGTATCGAGGCCCTCGATCTTGAACTGGTTGCGATAGTCATATTCATACTGCCATGTCGCGTAGTCATAATGGTAGATACCGCCGGAAGCGATATTGGCAGGAATGTAATCTGTCGTCTTCGGTCCCTTGACCACGAAGCCCGCAACCATGTTCCCGTCGATTCCGTCGATGAAGTAGTCGTCGGCCCCTTCCTTCTTGATATCGTAGGCTCCGTTGTTATTGAAATCGACGATGACGCTGAAAGGCTTGCCGCGCGCCCAGGTCGGTATCGTCGACCAGGAACCGTTGCCCACCAAGTCGTTAGCTGTAATCTGGACGCCGCCAGCGGCGGTTAACTGCGCCAGTGTAAAGTCCTGATAAAGTACGACACCTGGGATCGTCTCGCCGTCCTCATAGGCGTCGCCCTTGTACGCGACTACGTAAACACGGGCCGAGCTTGAAGCGGGAATCTGCGGTACAGGGGTAGCTGGATCGACGTTGGCAACCTTAACCCAAAGCTGATTGTGACTGCCCAGAGTATTGTCGGTTCCGGCTTCAAAAGAGTTCTCAAGAACGAATTCGCCACTCTCTTGGTAGCCTGCCATGACAATCGGTTGTGGCCTCGCTAGAGAAGTATCGAAGACTACATAGAAAGGCAGCTTGAAATCTGTCATGCTAAGCGTATTTTGAGTTTCATCGAGGCTAACAACATGGATGTTAAAGGCCCGAACCCCTAACTCTTCCTGAGTCTCAGGAAGTACTGGCTTTTTAGTCACAGGGTCTTTCTTGAAACCGATATCGTACCAGAGCGGGCTGGGAGAGATTACACCATTCGCGTCCGCCTGGGCGGTCATCGCAGTAATTATTTCGCCGACTGGATCGAGACATTCGACCTTGTAGAAGCCGTTCGCCGCCAAGCCTTGCACTTCGACGAAGAGCGTATCGTTGGGCAGAAGCCGATTGGTCTTTTCCTTATTCGAATTGTAGATTTGGATAACGGCGATATTCCTCGTCCTGCTGGCGATGAAGCTGTTGATGAGGTCGCAGGAACCAAGCAGCAGAACTGCCATGAGCGCCAGGGCGAGCGCCTGAATCGTATGCTTTTTCATGGTGCCGCCTCCTTATTTCTTAGCCTTGGGTTTTGCCCCAAGCTTGATGTCGAACGCCACCGTTGCCATGTAGTTGGCATTCGCGAGATCGAGGAGAGACGAAGCGTATTGGTCTATTACGTTGTCGCCTTCTCCCGGAGTCAGCTTCATGTTGAACATGCCGATGCCCGCCGACAGAGGGCCTAGCCTGAGCTTCAGTCCCGCATTGAGGATCTGGCTATTCACGATATTGGGATCGAAGCCCTGGATCTCGGCGAAACCGTAGAGGAAATTGAAGAGGTTGAGGTCTGCGCCGCCCGAGAACTGGTACTTGCCGAGCTGATCCTTGTTCATGATCGTTTCGGCGACCGCGGTTACGGAGAACAGGATCTTCGAGGTGAAGAGCGGGATCGTCGAGGTGACCGCCAGGTAGGGGTTGAAGAGGATGTCGTTCCTGTCCTCGAACTTGTTGTCGACGAGGGAGACCGCGTTGACGCCGATCGCCGCCTGAGGAATCAGATAATCGGCGATATTCAGGAAACGAGCTTTCATGTGGAACGTGTCCATAGACAAGTTGCTGAAATACAGGTCTTCCCAAATCAGCTGACGCCGCGTATAGCCGAACTCGACATCGTCTGAGGTTCCCGCCATAAGGCTCACCGAGGTCAGGTACAGGTCGAGCCCTTCGATCGTTCCCGCCTGCTGTCCCATGGCGCCGACGAAGAAATTGCCCTTCCCGAGGGTCGTAGCCTTCGGGACCGTGAGAATGCCGTTCTCGCCCCATCGCATGACCGGCGCTATCGTCCTCTTGAAGAGGGCGAATTCTGTGTCGCCCGCCTGCGCGGCGACGCTGCCGATGCAGAGAATTACTGCAACGGCCAGCAGCACGAATTTCCTTTTCATGTCTCCTCCTGCTTGTACCACTTGTTTACAAAGGCAATTTTTGAGACCAATCCAAGAATTAAGTCTATGCGAGGATGGCTGATTGTCAAGAAAGAAAGCGGGAGAGCACTGTGAAATATGACGAAAAATGAAGGGCGGCCCCCGCGGGGGGCCGCCCTCGTCGCCGCGCGGCGAATGGCGCTAGAAGTGGACCGCCGCCTGGATGGCTATGCCGGAACGCCCTTGAGGCATGGTCGTCGAGTCGACATACTGCGAGAAGAAGGCCGCGTCGATTTCGACGATGGCGAAGTCCAGCCCGGCGCCGACGGATACCAGCCCCTTGTTGATGCCGGCCCTCAGCGAGATGAATCTGAGGAACTCGAGTTCGGCGCCGGCGTGGACAAGGCCTATCGCAGATTCGAGATCGTCGCCAGCGGCATTGAAGAAGGTGATCGGATCGTCGACCTCCGCATAGAGCGAGGTGGTGACGACAGCGTTGTTGCGCAGGTCGAGGCCGAGCCCCGCGGTGTAGATCGGCGCGAGCGCGTAGGCATGGGACCCTTCCAGGGGGAAGGCCCAGTCGGTGACGAGTTCGCCCACCGCGGCGTCGCCCATGGAGAAGCGGTAGCCGTAGTCCCTGACCATGAAGCCCGCGGTGAAGGGACCGACCTTCAGCGTGGCGCCGGTATCCAGGGCCAAGCCGACGCCACCGAGCGTCATCAGGTCGGCGACCTCGGCCGTCATGCCCTGGCCGCCCGCCGCGGCCGCGGCCAGCGTGGCGAAGCTCCACTCGCCGCTGGAATCGAGCCGGTAGAAGGCGCGGATGTCGACGCCGATGCTGAAGGCGAAGGGGCCGAGCTCCAGGGGCATCGCCATGCCGATGACTGCATTCGCCTGATTCCGCACTTTGATCGTCGCGTCGGCCGAGGAAGTCCCCGTGGCGAGGGCGTCCGACACAATATTGAGGCCGAGCCCGAAGCCCTTGCCCGACCAGCCGAGCCCGGCGCTCGCGCCGCCGCCCAGGCCATTTTCGGCGATGAGCCTGTCGACGAGCGCCTGCCTGTCGGCGTCGGTCATCTGGCCGCCGGAGGCTTCGGCGATGTCGCGGAGGTTCTCGGGCGTCGGGCGCAGGTAGGCCCAGGCGGACAGGTCGGCTATCGTCAGCGAGCCCGGCCCCGCGAAGCCCGCGGGGTTCCCGAAGAAGGCCTGATAGCCCGCGGCGAGCGACCCGAAGGCTCCGCCCATGCCCATCGATCGGGCGTCCTTGGGGTAAAGCCCTCTCAGGCTCGCCTGGGCGTGGGCGCTCCCCGCGAGCGAGAGCGCGATGATCACTGCAGCAAATAGCCTTCTCATTGAGATCCTCCGGGAGAATATCTAATTATCGGCACGTTGCCCTGGAAAGATACCACGGGACGCGCCGACGGCATATAAAAAATCCGCCCCGAAAGGCGGATTTTCGCATCGAAGGCCGGCGGGAGGAAGGGCGATCCGCCCTTCCTCCCGCCGCTTTGCGTTCGCTAGAGCCTGATGGCGGCCTGGACCGCTATGCCCGTCCTGCCGCTGTCGCCGGGGATGGCCCCCAGCTCTTCGGTGAAGAGGGCGGCATCGACTTCGAAGATGATGAGGTCGAGGCCGGCGCCCAGCGAGACCCAGCCCTTGTTGAGGCCGGCGCGCAGGGCGATGAAGTTGAGGAGCTTGAGCTCGGCGCCCGCGTGGAGGCTGTTCCAGGCGGTTTCGACGCCTCCGTCGATCACGCCGACGACATCGCCGATCTCGGCGTACAGCGAGGGCGCGACCACGTTGGCGAAGTTGAACTGCAGGGCGGCGCCGGCGGAAACCGTCGGAGCCATGACATAGGGCGTGGTGCCGTCCGTGGGCACCGTCATCGAGTCGATCAGCGTGCCGACCTTGGCCTGGCCCATGCCGAACTCGAGGCCGTAGTCGCGTACCATCGCGCCGAGGGAGAGGGGGCCGATGCCGACGGTGGCGCCGGCGTCGAAGGCGAAGCCGTAGCCGCCGTTGAGGTAGAGATCGCGGATGGTATCCATCGGATCGGCGCCTGGCGTCATCATAGCCGTGGCGATGCCGGAGAAAGGCCACTGGTCGGTGCCGTTGTCGATGTTGTAGGAATCGAGCCTGTAGAAGGCGCGGGCGTCGGCGCCGATCCTGAAGTTGACGGGGCCGAGGCTTATCGGGAAGGCGATGCCGGCGACGGCGTTGGCCTGTGTCTGGCTCCGCAGCGTGGCGCCGAGGAGGGACTGGCCGGAGGCGATCTCGTCGGTGACCAGGGTGAGGCCGAGGCCGAAGCCACTGCCCGCCCAGCCGAGGCCGAGGGAGGCGCCCGCGCCGAGGCCGTTGTCGACGATCCAGTCGCCGACATAGGAGGCGGTCTGGGAATCGGAGGCCGTGCCGTCCACGATGGCCTGCGCCTTCTCGATATTGGTCTGCGTCGGCTTGAAATAGGCCCAGGTGGCCAGGTCGGCTATCGTGAGCGAGCCCTTGGGCGTCGCGAAGCCCGCGGGGTTGCCGAAGAAGGTGTCGTAGCCGGTGCTGAACACCCTGAAGGATCCGCCCATGCCCATGGACTTGGCGGTCTTGGGGGAGAGGCCCTGCAGTTCCGTCGTCGCCGGCACGGCGAAAGCCAGGCCGCCGAGCGCCAGGATCAGGAAGACGCTGATATATTTCTTCATTGTCGTTTCTCCTTGATTTCCGTTGTGCAAGCCTTGGCTCAAGATATGAGCTGGTCCAGATCCCAGCCAGCGGCCTTCAGCAGGGCCTTAAGACCAGCATCGCTCTTGATCGTGTCGAGGATGGTACCGCTGTTCGTGATATAGTTCCCGATGACGATGCTGTTGGGGTCGGTCGTGCCGTCGTCGATCAGGGCGGCCAGGGCATCGCCCAGCGAGGGGTAATTCGTGCCGTTGTATGCCACCGCGTTGAGTATCCGCACCACGGCGCTGACCTGGGCCATCCAGCCCGTGTCCACTCCGGCGGGGAGGAACTCGTTGTTGTTTGCCTGGAAGGTCGCGATAAGGCCGTTTATGTCGGCTCCGAGCCCGGCGACATTGTTGATCAGCAGCGCGATGTCGGCGCGCGACCAGCCGGTGGGGAGAGTCTTCGCCGTGCGGGAGGGAAAGAGGGCGGCGAAGAGGTTCGTGATCGTTTCGGGCTTGCTGAAATCGACGTTGTTGAAATCGAGCGTGGAGATGGCGTCGACTATGTTGCCGATGAAATCGTCGCCGCCGGACATCTTGGTGTCGGTGAGCAGCTTCTTGACATCATCGGCGGTCTTCTGGTCCTGGGTGGCAGCGTTGAGGAAGCTCTGGGAGATGCCGCCCTGCTCGAGGCCGGACTGGGCGAGGATCGCGGCGACGTTGCCGTCGGTGACCGCGGTGTTGATCGTGGCGTTCGTGACCTGGCCGAGTCCCCAGGACTTGAACTGATTGGAGAAGAGCGCGTCGCACGATCCCAAGAGTAGGACGAGCGCGGCCGCACCCAAGGCGAGCGCGATGTTTCTTACTTTCATGTCGGCCTCCTGCCGCAATAATCTTGCGCTTTAAGCATACAGCATGGCGGCGAAATAACAAGGGCCATTCGCGCGCGCCGCGGCTCAGGGCGCCGCCAGCGCGGCCGACGCGTCGATGCCGGGGAGGGAGGATCCCCCTTTCAGGACGGCTTCCACCGATGTCCCCGGAGGGAGGTCCGGCGGCACGCCTTCCACCCACACTTTCAGATAGTTGGAAGAGGTGCCGGCCCGGCCTTCGCCCGAGAGAGTCGGCGCGTCGGGCCCGCTGGCTTCGAGAGGGGATACCTCGTCGTCGAGGCCGGGGTTGCCGCCTTTTTCCAGGATAACGGCGACGAGCCTGCCTGTCTGGCGGGCCACGTAGCGGGCCTTTCCGGCCTTGGCGATGGCCGACAGGGCGGCTACCCGCTCGCCGGCGACCCGCTCCGGAACCTTGGGGCGCATGTCCCAGGCCCGGGTGCCCGGCCGCGCCGAGAAGGGAAAGGCGTGGATCCAGGCGAAGTCGGCCCGTGCGCAGAAGGCGAGGGTTTCGGCGAACTCGGCGTCCGTCTCGCCGGGAAAGCCGGCGATCAGGTCGGCGGCGACAAAGGGATCGGCCTTCGCGGCCCTGAGCGCGGCGATGGCTTCCAGCACGCGCTCGGCCGCGTAGGGGCGGGCCATGCGCCGCAGAACGGCGCTCGAGCCGGACTGCACCGAGAGGTGGACGTGCGGCTGCACGCGCGGATGGGCGAAGGCTTCGAGGAAGGCGGCGTCGACGTGCTCCGGCTCCCAGCTGGATATGCGGAAGCGGATGCGCTCGGTGTTCGCCGTCAGATGGGCGAGGAGGCCGGGAAAGCGCATGGCGCCGTCGCGGTATTGGGCGAGGTTGATGCCGGTGAGCACCACCTCGGCCTTGCCCGATCGCTCCAGCTCCCGCACGCGCCCGAGGAGGCGCTCGGCGGGCAGGGAGACCGAGGGGCCGCGGGCGAGGCAGACGCGGCAGTAGGCGCAGCGGTTGTCGCAGCCGTCCTGTATCTTGAGCGAGGGCCGGGAGTGGAAGGCGAAGGTGAGGGGGTGGTAGGCGAAGGGGTCGGGGCGGGGAAGGTCGCCCGCGGCCGGCTCCAGCGTTTGCCTCCACTCGGCCACCGCGTCGAAGAGGTCGCCGTGGCCCTGCCAGTTCTCCTGGAGCCAGGAGGCCAGCGACAGGAGGGCGGCCTTTTCCTCGCCGGGCAGGACGAGGGTGCGGGGCTGCACGAGGGCGAGCCCTTCGGGATCCATCTGAGCGTAGCAACCTGTGACGAGTACGACGGCGTCCGAATTGGAGGCCAGCGCCTGGCGCATGACGCGCCGGGCCTTCTGCTCGGCCTTGCTCGTCACCGTGCAGGTGTTGACGACGTAGAGGTCGGCCTCCGCCTCGAAGGGGCCGATCGCGGCGCCCGCCGCGGCGAAGACGTCGGCGACGGACTCGGTCTCGAGCTGGTTGAGCTTGCAGCCGAGGGTCTTGAACGCGACTCTGAGGAGGGTCATCCCCGCATCCTGTCCTGTATGCGCTTTTTGCCCTCGAGGGCGTCGGCGAAATTGGGGTTGAGGACGAGGGCTTTCTCGTAGGCGTCGAGGGCCTGGAGGGGCTTGCGCGCGTTCTCGCGGGCCCAGCCGAGCCGCGCCCACCACGAGGGGTTGTTCGGATTGTGCTGGACCGCCGCGCTGAAGGCGATGTCGGCGTGCATGAAGCGGGCCATCCTGACGTAGAGCTCGCCGCAGAGGAAGAAGGAGAGCCCCGCCCTGGGGCCCTCGGGATAGGTGGCGATGTATTCCTGGAGCATGGAGAGCGCCACGTCGTTTTTTCCCAAATAGTACGAGGCTTCGCCGATGGCCTGGGCGAGGCGGGGATCTTTCCGCAGATCGTAGCCGCGGAGGGCGTAGACTTCGGCCTCGCCGTAGCGGCGCAGGGCGACGAGGCTCCAGGACAGGCTCACGTAGGCGTCGATGTCGTCCTTCACCTCGGCGATCCGGGCGAGGGCCTTGGAGTAGGCTTCCTGGTGCTTGCCCGCCGTGGTCAGCTTGAGTATCTCCGAGCCGGAGAGCGAGGCGCCCGCGACCAGGGAGTAGCCGGAGACCGGCTGGGCCGAGAGCTTCCCCGCGCGCGGCCCCGCGATGGGAAGGACGACGAGGGCGAGCGTCAGGAGCGCGGCGAATGCCGCGGGGCGCCGTCGCGGGGCGAGGCGCTCAGGCATGCCCGGCCTCCTCGGTCAATGTCTTGGTGCCGCTGAAGCCGGCCTCGTCCTCCACGACGATCTCGGGCGCCTCGAGGGCGGCGGAGACGGCGCTTCCGGCGAGGACCTGGATGCTCTCGGCGGCGACCGCGCGGCCGGAGAGGCGCCCTCTCGCGACGACACGCGCGGCGCGGATGTCGGCGTCGACGACGGATTCCGGCGAAAGGTAGAGGTCCTCCCCGCAGGTTATGGCGCCGGAGATCCTGCCTTTTATGAGGAGGGATTTGCTCGTCTCGAGGGTTCCGGAAAACTGTATATCGGTTCCGAGGACGGTATCTATCTCGTCCTCGTCGATCACGCTCTTCTGTACGGTGGACATGCAGATATCTTATGGATTTAGGCGATCAGGGACAAGGGAGCGTCCGCCCGTCAGGGCGAAGTAGAGGCTGGAGAGCTGCTCGGGCGAAAGGGCTTCGGCGCGTATGTCCTCGACGATGCCGCGCTCGGCGAGGGCGGCGCCGAGGCCGGCGGCGAGGCGCGCGTCCATGGCGGCAAGGTTGTTCCGCAGCGTCTTGCGGCGCGAGGCGAAAGCTCCCCTGACGAAGCGGGAGAAGCCCTCGCGGTCGGAGACGACGACGGGGTCGGGCCTGGGCGCCAGGGCTATGACGGAACTCGTGACGCGCGGCCGAGGCCAGAAGGCCGAGGCGCCGATGTCGTACAGGATCTTGCCCACGCATACCGACGCGCAGAGCAC
>JAJTBU010000369.1 GCA_021286735.1 bacterium | reverse complement strand
CGCAAAGTGGCCGCACGTCAACGCGGCGGGCGCCAAGGCACTCATGGACTTCTTCACCGGCGCCGACGGCCGCGCCCTCATCGAGTCCTACAAGATAGGCGGAGCGCAGTGCTTCTTCCTACTCTAGCGCGGCGGGCTCTCTCCGCGGCGAGGGGAGGGGCGAGGGGCCGCCGCCCCGGAGGCGTCTATGGCGCAGGCCTTTGAACTCCTCCTCCGCGGCGACGCGGAGACCTGGGGCATCATCGGGCGGAGCCTGGCCTTCTCCTTCTTCGCCACCCTCTTCTCCATCATCCCCGGCGTGCCCCTGGGCGTTCTCATCGCCTGGAAGCCCGGCCGGGGGAAGCGCTTCGCCGCCTCCTGCATCCACGCGATCTCGGCGGTGCCGACCGTCGTGGTGGGGCTCTTCGTCTATTCCTTCATCTCGCGCTCGGGACCCCTGGGCTTCCTCGGCTTCCTCTACGCCCCGGCGGGCGTGGTGCTGGGGCAGTTCTTCCTGGCCACGCCCCTCGTCGTCTCGGTGACGTACGCCGGGCTCGAAAACCTCGATCCGCGATTCAGGGAGACCCTCGAAACCTTCGGAGCCTCGCCCTTCCGGAAACTGACCGCCACGCTCCGCGAGGCGAAGTCGGCGATCCTGGCCTCGGTCGTCCTGGCCTTCGGGAGGGTGATCGGCGAGGTGGGCGTCTCGACGATGCTGGGCGGCAATATCAGGAACGCGACGCGGACGATGACGACCGCCATCGCGCTGGACGCAGCCAAGGGCGAGTTCGAGCGCGCCCTGTCGCTGGGCCTTGTCCTCCTCGTCATCGCGGTGGCCATCAACGTCGCCGTGAACGGGCTGGGGCATCATGAAAGGTAAGGCGCTCTTTTCCTGCGAGGACCTGACCTTCTCCTACGGTCCCGGACAGCCTCGCGCGCTCTCGATCCCCGGCCTGGCGATCGAGGAGGGGCAGTGCGTCGCCCTCCTCGGGCCGAATGGCTCGGGCAAGACGACGCTGCTCAAGCTGTTCAACGGACTCCTTCCGGAGGACGGCCGACCGGGCGCCTGCTCCGGCGCGCTGCGCTTCCGGGGGGACGCCGTCATCGGCGGCGGGGAGGGCCGCCTTCCGCCCCCGCTGCGCCGGGATACCATCTATATGCATCAGCATCCCTATGTCCTTTCCGGCGGCGTCGCGCGCAACATGGCATTCGCCTGCGGCGCCCGGGGGCTCTCGGGCCGGGCCGCGTCGGAGACCGCCCGCGAGGCCCTCAGGCTGGTGGGCCTGGAGGGGCTGGCGGGCAGGCGGCGGCGAGGCCTCTCCGGCGGCGAGGCGCAGAGGCTCGCCCTCGCCAGGGTGATCGCCTCGGGCGCCGAAGTCCTCCTCCTCGACGAGCCGACGGCGGGCGTGGACGCCGCGTCGCGGGACCGCATCGCGGAAACCCTGTCGATGCTCGCCCGAAAAGGCGTTACAATACTCTTCAGCACCCACGAGCCGGAGATTCTCGGCGGCATCGCGGGCAGGGTCATCAGTTTCGAGCGCGGCGCGATCGTCGGCGACGTGGGGAGGTAGCATGCTCAGGAATTTGCATCCGGACGAAGCCGTCAGGATCGTCGCCGAGGCCGCGAGGCGCGCCTGGCCGACGCCCCGCGTCGAGCGCGTGCCGCTCGCGGCGGCCGTTGGACGGACCCTCGCCGCATCCCTGTCCTCGCCCATCGACCATCCCCCCTTCGACAAATCCGCCATGGATGGCTTCGCCTACGCGGGCCAGGCGCCCGAAGGAGTCTACGAGGTGGTCGACGCCGTGGCGGCCGGCCGGCGCAGCGCCGCCGCCGTTTCGGCCGGCAAGGCGATCAGGATAATGACCGGCGCGCCGATCCCCTCCGGAGCGACCGGCGTCCAGCGCGTCGAGTGGACCGAGGCCGCGGGAAGATCGCCCTCCGGGGCCGAACTCGTCCGTTTCACGATGGGCGAGAAAATCGACAACATCATCAGGCGGGGC
>JAJTBU010000028.1 GCA_021286735.1 bacterium | reverse complement strand
GGTCTCCGGAGCGAGCTCGACCTCGAGGCTCTTCTCGGTCACGAGCCCGTACTCCACCGAGGCGCTCGCCAGAACCTTGAGAGATTCGTCGAAAAGCGAGGCCTTGACCGCGGTCGTGCCTATGTCGAAGGTGAGTATCATGCGAGGGCCCCCCGGCCCGGCGCCGCTCGAAGCGTATCGGCCATAGCGGATGTCATCCCCTCAACCCACGATCTGGACGCGGACGGTCCGTTCCCTGGCCCGGACCTGGTCGAAGTCCGCGAAGTAGATCCTGCCGAACTCCCCGAGCTGCATCGCGCCCTCCACGAGGGGGATGCTCGCCGAGCGCCCGAGGAGGACGGACCGGAGGTGCGCGTCGGTGTTGAGGCTCCAGAAGGCCTCCTCGCCCCGCTCCCCGACGGCCCGTTCGATATGCCTGGGCCCCGGATGGCGGTACTGGCCCGCCTTCCTGCAGGTCGGGATGATCTTTTCGAGGACGTCTACCGTATCCTGGAGGATGAACTGCTCCCCCCAGTAGTCGACGTCGTCGGACTGCTCCTGGACGAATACGCTGCAGGTGGTGTGCTGGGAGTAGACGAGGACGATCCCGTCCTTGAAACCCGAGCCCTGGACGAGCGATTCGACCTCCTCCGTCACGTCGTGGAAGGTGGGCCTTCTGTCTGATTGGATCTTGAACTCTCCGTGCATTGTCGCCATGGCAGCCTCCTACACCTCAACGTACTCGGCGCCCCACATCGTGCAGAGCATCCTCCAGCGCGCGGCCACGTCCCCGAGGCTGATGACCTCGTGGTGCGTGCCTCCCTGCGACACCCATCCCCTCACGCAGTTCTCTACCCCCGAATCGGGCTTGAAGAAGATGTAGGGCATCTCGCACTTGGCCATGTCCGTCTTGGCGAGTATCTCGCCCTTGGCGACGACGAGCTTGAAGGAGGAGCCAGGGAGGCTGACCATGGGGGGATTCGCGAGCCCGCCCTCGCCGAGGAAGCGGTCGATGAGACGGGGCTTCTGATCCCTGCGGCAGGTCGCCCAGTTGCCCTCGCCCGCGTGGCAGAAGATGATGGCGCCCAACGCGAAGTCCATCGTGTACATCTCCGTGAAGTTGCCGCCGCCGGCGCCCAGCTGCTGGGCGGCGTAGACCATCGAGGCGCAGACCGAGTCGCCCTCGGCCGCGTAGCCGTAGCCCTCGGCCATGAGGTGCGAGGCGCCCATGAGGGGCAGCTGCCTGAAGCGCCCGTCGGCCCCGAAGTTGTCGAAATGGGCGGTGAAGGCGCCGAAGCCGCCTCCTTCGAGCTGTTTCTTGAAGCCGAGGTAGATCCTCGTCGCCTCGGCGTGGCTCTCCTTCGAGAGCTTGGGATCCATCTCGAAGGCCTCGCGATCGCGCGCCATGCTCGCCTCGATCTCCGCCTTCTCCAGCTTCGACATCGCCGCGACGACGGAGCCCAGGTCCTGGTGGACGAACTCGGGGCCGATTTTCGCGAGGAAGGCCATATCGTCGGTGAGGATGTCTCCCATCCCGCCCATGCGGCCGAAGATGGCGACGCGCAGCTCGCGGAGCTTCCGATGGACCAGGGAGGCCCTCGCGAAGTCCTCTACGAAGGCGAGGAAGGGCTTCTCGCGGCGGTTGCCGGCGAAGTACTGGCAGGGGAAGCCCATCCGCCTGATCATGTTGGCGTTGTCCTGGGCCCCGTGGACGCCCTGGTTCACCGTGAGGTCGAGTTCCACCCAGTCCGTCTTGACCTCCTGGTCGGGCTGGACTATGGCGAGGGCGATGGGGAGCCTGTTGTCCTGCAGGGCCCGGAGGAGCCAGGCGCCCTGCGAGTAGGCGAGGAGGACGATGAGGATGCCGTCGAGCTTCTGCGCGTTGAAGGATTCGACCGTGGCCTCGATCTCCTTGCGGTTCTTGGCCGCGCCCGGGAAGCGGAGGTCGGCGAAGCCCTTGCAAGCTTCGACTATCTCGCGGGCGTAAGCTTCCTGCCGCGCGGTGATGCCGGGGAAGGTTGGCTCGTAGCCGTCGGTGATGAGGCCGAGGAGGCCGAGGCGGGGTCGTTCGAGTTCCATATATTGATTCTCCTTTGCCGCGCGCCGTGGCGGCCGCGTCTATAGCTCGTAAAAGGACAGGACCAGCCTTCTCTCGTGGCGCTCGAAGGGGCCGAGGGAAAAGAGTCCCCCCTTCTCCTCCTCGAGCACGCGCCCGCGGAGGGTCGAGGTGCCAGGCTCCAGGCCGAGGGCGTACTCGCAGGCCCGCATGGACTTCCACTCGGCGAAGACGGGGAGCATCGAGGCCTCGTAGGCGATCGAGGCGCCTATCCCCAGCTCGCCGTTCTCGAGCTTGACTCTCACGATGCCATCTTCGTCGGGCCGGGGCCGGTGGAAGAAGACCTCCTCGGGCTTCTCGGCGATCGGCTCGCCGAGCCTATCCCACTCGGCGAGGCCCCGCCTCGCGTCCTCATTCCTGGGCTCGATCTCCGAATCCGACCGGGGGATGGCGAGCTTGGCCCCGGGGCCGAGGAAGGGATAGCCGAAGTTGAAGTGATAGAGGAGCATGTACGCCGCCGCGCTCGCCTCTTCGTTCACGACCGCGTCGACGATCTCGATCTCGCTCGAGCCCAAGGAGGTCCTGACCGTCCGCTCCAGGCAGAGGTCGTGCTTGCCCATGATGCTTTCGCGCATGACGGCCTTCGCCGCGATCAGGTAGCGGTCGCCTTCCCACCTCGCCTGGGCCGAGCATTGCTCGGCCGGGGTCATGCCGATCCTGCCGTGGAGGGGATGGTAGCGGCCATCCGCCTCCTTGCAGTCCGTGCCGATGTTCTGGAGGCCGCAGGTGCAGAGCATGCCCGCGCTCCAATAGACATCGAACTCGTTCTCGATGGGATATCCGAAGGCGGGGCCGACGACCCCATTCTTTGCGAGGAAGCCGATGTTCCAGCCCTTGTAGCGGAGGTCGAGGATATCGAGGCACTTGTCGGGAAGGAGGTTGAACTCCAGCCCCGAGCCCGTCCTGACCTCGTACGCGGTCAGGCCCCTGGCCTTTCCCCGGAGGAGGCATTTCTCCGTGATGCCCGCGACTTGGGCGATGTTGCCCGCGTATGCCAGGACATCGCGCCGTTTTATTCCGCTCATTGAACCTTTATTGCACAAATCGGTCATTATGTCAACAGAATACAGAAATAATTAACAAAAATCGCTGATCATACTGACCATTTTGGTTATTTATTGCGCTTTTTAATCATTAATTAGCTTGACACTGACACAAACAGGCATTAATCTCGAACCTGTACGCAAGGAGGCCTTTATGAAGAAGAACTTGTTTGTTCTTTGCCTGATCCTTATCAGCTTTCTTGTTCCGGTTTTCGCCTTCGGACAGGCCGTGGAAAAGCAGCTCATCAGCTACGGCATGTCGGACGATTGGGTCAACCTCGGCTCAATATGGAAAGCCATAGAGGACAAGTACGGCCTTGTCCATTCGGATACGGATATGACGAGCGCGGAAGAGATCACCCACCTTCTCGCCGAGAAGGATGCGCCAGTCATGGACATAGCCGATATCGGGTATGATTTCCTCGGCCGACTCCTCGACAACAAGCTGCCCATGGCCTACAAGAACGCCAACTGGAGCAAGATACCGGATAAGTTCAAGGACCCCGACGGCAGATGGGCTTCCTCCTATTGGGGAGCCATCGCCTTCCTCGTAAATACCGATCTCGTCAAGAACATTCCCCAAACCTGGGACGATCTCCTGAAGCCCGAGTATAAGGATCAGGTCGTTTCTCGCGACCCGCGGGTTTCCACCTACGCGACAGCGGCCGTCCTCGCGGCGGCCTACGCCCACGGAGGAGGGGAAAACAACGTCCAGCCGGGCCTGGCTTTCTTCAAGAAACTCCGGGATTCGGGCAACCTGCGGCAGGGAGTCGTGCTCAACGTGTCCGCAGTGCAGAAGGGCGAGGCGCCGATTTCCATCGTGTATGATTTCGACGGCTTCGCGAAACGCGACGCGACCGGGCTCCCCCTGACCGTCGTCATACCGAAGGACGGGACAGTGGGAATGGTCTTCGCCCAGTACATCAGCGACAAAGCCCCGCACCCGAACGCCGCCAAGCGCGCCATGGACTACTTCCTATCCGAGGAGGGGCAGATCAACTTCGCCAGAGGCTACGCCCACCCCACCCGCTCCGACGTCAAGCTTCCTGCCGACGTCGCCGCCAAGCTCCTGCCCATGAGCGCCTATCCCAACATCCATTTCCCGACCAACCTGCAATCTTTCTCATCGGCGATCCAGAAGATCGTCGACGGCTGGAACGCCATCGTCGGGAAATAGGCGAAAAGGAAGGCCCGATGAGCGAGCGAGGAAGAGCGAGAGCGGATGGCCTGGACAGCCTCAGCGTCACCGTCCTCGGTTCAGGGACCTGCGTCCCCCTCGCCGGCCGCGGGGCCTCGGGCTATCTCGTCCGCGCCGGCGGGGCCAACATCCTCGTCGACGCGGGTTCCGGCACCTTGACGAGGCTCGCCCAGCTAGGCCTCTGCCACCGGGATATCGGCTTCGTCCTCGTTAGCCATCTCCATCCTGATCACAGCCTCGATCTCGCCGCCCTCCTCCACGCCAACGGAGCGACTCCCGGCTATTCCCGCTCGAGCCCCCTCGCGATCGCCGGCTGCCGCGGACTCTCGGCCCTCCTCGACAAACTCATCGAGGCCTACGACTGCATCAGGCCGGAAGGTTATGCGCTCGAGATACGCGAGCTCGGAGAGGAGGAGATGTCCCTGCCCGCGGGCATCGAGCTGACCGCGAGGCTGAACGGCCACACGGAGGAGAGCCTCTCCTTTCGCTTCAACTACGAGGGGAGGAGCCTCGTCTATTCGGGGGACGCTTCCGCCAGAGGCGGACTGGCGGAGCTCGCCCGAGGGGCCGATCTCCTCGTCTGCGAATGTTCCCTCCCCGATGCGATGGCCGTTCCGGACCACCTCTGTCCGGCGGAGGTGGGAAAAATCGCCAGAGAGGCCGGCGTTGGCCGGGTTATCCTAACCCATCTCTACCCACAGGCGCTCGAATCCGGCGCGCGCGAAGAGGTCGAGCAGGTCTTCGGCGGGCCGGTCGGATTGGCCTACGATGGCTTCACGGCCCTCGTTTAGGAAGGCGCGGCATGTCCACGAGATCAACAGAAAGGCGCGCTCCGGGAGCGAGGCGACTCCTCCTCTGGCTTCCCCTCTTGCCATTCTTCCTCTTCGGCATCCTCATGGAAATCATCCCCATACTATCGGTCCTCCTCTCGAGCCTCCGAGACTCGCAAGGTGGCCTGAGCCTCGCCAACTACGCGCGCGCGATGACGAAGATCAATCGAGAATCCTTCATGAACAGCGTACGGCTCTCCGCCATCACCGCGGCCTTGGGAGTCGGCATCGGCAGCCTGGCAGGCTACGCGATCATGCAATCGCGCAGTCTCTTCTTCCGCAAGGTCGCCACGGCCCTCGCAGACGTGGCAACCAATTTCGGCGGCGCTCCCCTCGCCTTCGCGTTCATCGTGACCCTGGGCTCGACGGGCATCGTGACCCAGCTGCTCAAGAAGGCTTTCGGCATCGCCCTGTACCCGTCCTTCCGCGTCTATTCAGTGAGCGGCCTCGTCTTGGCCTATCTCTACTTCCAGCTCCCTCTCATGATCCTCCTCATCCAGCCCTCACTGCGGGGGCTCAAGGAGGAATGGAGGGAAGCCGCGCTGAATCTCGGCGCGACCGAGGCGAGGTACTGGGCCAAGGTCGCCCTGCCCGTCCTCGCGCCCTCCCTTGCCGGGGGCTTCCTCCTGCTTTTCGCCAATTCGTACGGCGCCTATGCCACGGCCTGGACCCTCACGGGCCCGGACATCAACCTCGTGACGATCCGCATAGCGGCCCTCATCCGCGGAGAGGTGCAGCTCGAGCCCGGCACGGCGGACGCCATGGCCGTGATCTCGCTCGCAATCATGTCGCTCTGCGTGCTCGGCTCGATGCTTACCAATCGCCTGACCCAGAGGTGGAAGTCATGAGGACCAGATCGGCTTGGCGCGGCGCGATAATCGCCATCTTCTTGATCTACATGCTCGTGCCGCTCCTCGCGACCCTCCTCTTCTCCTTCGCGACCCGCTGGGACAGGACCATCCTCCCCGAGGGGCTTTCCATCCAATGGTGGAAAGCCGTCATGGCGAAAAGGGCCTTCGGGATGACCTTGCGCAACTCCCTCGCCCTATCTCTGGCCACCATGCTCGCTTCCATCATCCTCGTCGCTCCGACCGCATACTGGACGCACTTGAGGCTCCCCAAGGCAAGGCCCTATGTCGAGCTTTTCACGATACTGCCCTTCGGCATCCCCGGCGTTGTCCTCGCCCTCGCCCTAATCCGCTGCTACGCGCGCTTCGGGGCCGCGGTCGTCTACAGCCCCGCCATGCTGGTGGCCGCCTGTATGGTCATTTCCCTCCCCTTCATGTACCGACCCGTACTGAACGCGCTCAACGCCGCGGACGTGAAGGTGCTGACCGAGGCCGCCCAATCTCTCGGCGCCGGCTGGTTCCGCACGATGACGCGAGTCATCGTGCCCAACATCATGTCCGGCATAGCGTCTGGCGCCCTCCTCGTCTTCTCGACCGTCTTCGTGGAGTTCACCCTCGCCAACCTCCTCGTCGGCGCGCGCTTTAAGACCTTCCCCATGTACCTCGTGGAATTTACCCGCTTCGACGGCCGCCAAGCCAGCGCCTTGGCTGTCATCAGCTTCGTCTTCGCCTGGCTCGCCTCGATCGGGGTCCTGCTCGCGGCGGGCCGCTCCGAGGGCGCGCGTGAAGGTGCCGCAGGCGCCAAGTAATGCCTCAACAAAAAGGGACAAAGGACATGAGCTATCTGAGTTTGCACGGCGTGGAGAAGAGGTTCGCAGGCGTTCAGGCAGTCAAGGACCTCAGCCTCGAGATCGAGAAAGGAGCGCTCGTATCCTTCCTCGGGCCCTCCGGTTGCGGCAAGACGAGCACCCTGCGCATGATAGCCGGCTTCGAAGAACCGGATCGCGGCGCGATCCTCCTGGGCGGCGAAGACATCACGAAGCTTCCGGCGAACCGTCGGGACATCGGGATGGTGTTTCAAAGCTATGCCTTGTTCCCCAATATGACGGTGCGCTCGAATATAGCCTTTGGGCTGGAGACGCGGCGCCTGGCCGCAGGGGAAGTCCGCGCCAGGGTCGACGCGGCGCTCGAAATGGTGCGGCTGGGAGATACAGCGAATCGCTATCCCCATCAGCTTTCGGGAGGCCAGCAGCAGCGCATCGCCCTTGCCAGGGCGCTGGCCTTTCGCCCCCGGGTTCTCCTTCTCGACGAGCCCCTCTCGGCCCTTGATGCCGAGGTACGGGTAGCCCTCAGGGGGGAGATCAGGCGCATCCAGTCGGAGCTCGCGATCACGACCGTCTACGTAACCCACGACCAGGAGGAGGCTCTCTCCATCTCCGATCTGGTCGCGGTGATGAACAAGGGATCGATCGAGCAGGTGGGCACGCCAGAGGAGATTTACCATAGGCCGAAGACGCGCTTCGTGGCGGGCTTCATCGGGACGGCCAACCAGTTCGTCGGCGAGCTATCGGCTTCGGGCAGGATAGCCTGCGACCAGCTCTCGATATGCGCGACGGCCCCCTCGACTTCCGCCGCGGGAGGGCCCGTCGTCGTCCTGGTCCGGCCCGAGAACATCGCTATCCGGATGGAGAGGCCCTCCGAGGCGGGGCTCAACATCCTCGAGGGCGACATCGAGACCATAACCTTCCATGGGGCGGTGACGCGGCTTGGCGTCAACGTCGGCGGCCGCAAAGTCACCGCCGACATGACAGCGGACCAGAAGAACCGTGGCTGCGCGCTGAACCAGCGGGTATGGCTTTCCTTCTCCCCGGAGGCTTGCCAAGTCATGCCGCAGGAAGATCCGTGACGAAAGGCCGAGGCGTGCGGGGAGATCTTTTGAATAGGCCCCATAATGCGAGGTACTCGCGAACGAGGCTCGAGTAGGGATATCAAGGAGGTTTGATATGAGACGGAAAATGTGTAGTTTCGTACTGGCGCTTTTCCTCATCGCATCATCGTTCACGCTCGCAGCGCAGGCGGGCTCGAAGCCGGTGACCTTGACCTTCTGGGCCGGAAGCGCCTTCTACAACGCCGAGGAGGCCAAGAAGCCTCAGAGCGACTGGGCCATCACCAAGATCATCCAGGATTTCGAGGCCCAGAATCCCGGAGTCAAGGTCGACATGACTCCTATCGAGGTGAGCGCGGAGACGATAGCGAAGTTCAAGGCCGCGGCGATAGCCAAGAACGGCCCCGATGTCATCGAACTCTGGACGGGCTCCTATCTCTTCCCGCTCAAGGATATCCTCCTGCCCCTGAATAGCTACATGCCCGCCGCGGACAGGAAGGACATCGCGGGATGGGACGCCGTCACCTACAACTTCCAGCCCAACGGCAACATCCTCGCCTACCCCATCGGCAACAACTACGCCGGCCTCGTTTACAACAAGGCCATCGTGAAGTCCGCCGGCATGGACTGGGACAAGAATCCGCCCAAGACCACGGAGGACTTCCGCGCGGCGCTGAAGAAAATCAAGGCGGCGACCGGCGTCGTGCCCTTCGGCTTCGACGCCTCCAAGGCGCGCATCATGCACTACGCGACCATCTACTGGTGGGTCGAGGAGTCGGGCTACGAGCGGCTCGTCGCCGACTCGAACGGCGCGGCCAGCTTCACCGACGACAAGGGCTTCCTCAACTTCCTCGCCTACATGCAATCGCTGTACAGCGACGGGCTCACCAACGTGGACGCCGCCACCTCCGTCGACTACGCCGCCAAGTTCTCGAACGGGCAATACGCCGTGACGGTGGGCGGGGTGAACAACGCCAAGGCCTTCGAGGCGGCCCTCGGAGCGGATAAATTCGGTTACCTGCCCTTCCCGAGCATGAGCGCCAAGCCCAAGGTCAATGCCTCGATCATCGGCGGCCCCGGCAACTGCCTGGCGATCGGCAACTACACGAAAAACAGGGACTGGGCGGTCAAGTTCGTGTCCTTCCTCTGCTCGAAGCCCGCCTTCATCAAGCTCACGAAATCCGTGACAACCTTCCCGCTGCGCAACGACGTGACCTTGGACGAGCTCGGCTGGGGCGGCGACCCCTTCCGTCAGAAGATCTTCGCCCTTTCCAAGAACGCCACCTTCTGGATCGACAATTCCATCCCCGACTACGTCTACAACGAGATGACCAAGTTCTTCGCGAACATCGTGAGCGGGAAGCTCTCCCCCCAGGATTTCGCCAAGCAGATGGACCAGCTCGTCAAGGACCATCAGTAAAGGCTTTCACGACGGCGCGCCTCGACAAAGCCGGGGCGCGCCATTTTTAAAACCCGCGAGGACTCCGCGATGACGGATAGGAAACGGAAAGAACTTTTCATTTCGCTGCTCGGCCTGGCGCCGGTGATCCTCGTCTTCCTGGCTTTCAGGGCCTACCCTCTGGGCGACGTGATCTACAAGAGCCTCACCAATTGGGACGGCCTCTTCCGCCAGGACTTCATCGGATTGAAGAACTACGCGAGGATCTTCAACAAAAGCTACTTCTGGCTGACCCTGGGCAATTGCTTCATCATGTTCATCAACGTGCCGATCCAGGTCCTCGTGGGGCTCGTCGTCTCCACCCTCCTCTACGAGAAGACTCCCGGCTGGCGCTTTTTCCGATCCCTCTACTACCTTCCGCAGATCGTCTCCGCCGTCATCATCGGCTACCTCTTCGCCATCTTCTTCTCGTACGGCGGCCCGGTGAACGCGGCGCTCAAGTCGGTCGGCCTGCAGCGCTTCGCGATCCAGTGGCTGGGCAACCGCTGGACGGCCATCGGCGTCGTGATCCTGGCCCTGGTCTGGATCAACATCGGCTGGCAGGGCGTCCTCATGCTGGGCGGCATGTCGGCCATCAGCCCCTCGGTCTTGGAGGCCGCGAAGATCGACGGCGCGAATTTTTTCCAGCGGACCTTCTACATCATGCTGCCGATGATCGGGAGGGTGATCGAATACTCGTTCATCTACTCGGTGGCCTGGACATTCACGGGCCTCTTCCCCTTCATCTACTCGATCACGAACGGGGGGCCCGGCTACGACACGACGACCCTGGACTTCCTGGTCTACGAGAAGGCCTTCCGCGAGGATTCGGCTCTCGGCGAGGCCTGCGCGCTCGCCGTGATCCTCCTCGCCATCGTCTGCCTCCTGACCCTCGCCCAGCGCAAGATCTCCGCGCGCGCGAACGACTGGAGCGAGTGAGCCATGAAAGGCTTAAAGAGGATCAGGCCCAGCGCCGTGGCAATCTTTCTGGTATTCGCGGTCTTGGCGGCGACTTTCGTCTTTCCCTTCTATTATATGTTCGCGAACGCCTTCAAGTCGACGCCGGAATACTATAAGAACGACTTCAAGCTCCCCGAGCGCTTGGATTGGTCGAATTTCGCGACGATGATCAGCCAGTTCAGGATACAGGTCAACCTGCTGAACTCCCTCTTCATCTCGGCCTCCTCGGTCCTGCTCACGGCCCTCCTAGGCATCGTAGCCTCCTGCGTCTTCGCGAAGCGGCCCTTCAGGGGCAGCGAAGCCATCTACCTGGTCATCGTCTTCAGCATGTTCATGCCCAACCAAGTCACCATCATCCCTCTGTATTTCCTCTACTCCAAGCTGGGCCTGATCAACACGCCCTACGCGGTGATCATATGCTACCTCGCCGCGAGCATGCCCTCGACCATCATGCTGCTGACGGCCTACTTCAAGGGCATACCGGACGAGATCTGCGAGGCAGCCGTCCTGGACGGCTGCGGCTTCATGGGCATCGTCAGGAACGTCATCTATCCGATGGGCAAGCCGGCGATAGCGGTCAACGCGACCTTCGTCTTCCTCCGCACCTGGAACGACTTCCTCACGCCCCTCGTCCTCCTCACCAAGAAGGAGTCGCAGACGGTCGTCGTGGCGCTGAGCGCGCTCGTGAGCAGATACCAGAGCGACCCGCCCTACCAGATGGCAGGCCTGACCATCGCCACCGTCCCGGCAATAGTCATGTACCTGTTCTTCCAGAGGTACCTCGTCGAGGGCGTCAACGCCGGATCGATCAAGTGACCCCGCCTCCGGCCGGGGCCGCGGGGCGGGAGCGCGGGATCGGGCGCGCTTGGCAAAGCGCCCGAGAAATCCTATACTCGCCGCGTCATCGGCGAGCGTCCATGGACGGCATCGGGAAGCGCGTCAACAGGGGGAGATAATGGGCAAGGTCGCCTCGCGGGAAGAGGAGATCCTCGACGTCCTGAAGCGGCAGGGCAACCTCACGATAGCCGACATAGTGAAGCGCTTCGGCATCTCGGAGTCGACGGCGCGGAGGCTCTGCGTCGACCTGGACAGGAAGGGCAAGGTGATCCGCGGCTTCGGCGGCATCCATTCCATCCCGGAGAGCCCGGCCAAGGCCGACTACCAGTACGATCGCCTCGTGGGGGAGAACGCGGAGCTGAAGAGCAGCATCGGCGCCTTCGCGAGCCGCCTCGTCGAGGACGGGGACATCATCTTCATATCGGGCGGCACCACGGTGGCCCAGTTCTCCAGGCACCTCGCCGCGCGCATCCGGGATGGCGGCCTCTCCAAGGTCCTCATCACGACGAACTCGGTGATAAACGCCGAGCTCCTCGCCCCCTACACTAAGGTCGTGCTCATCGGCGGCGAGTACCGCCCGCACCGCCGGGACGTGGCCGGCTTCCTGAGCGAGAAGATGCTCGTCAACGTGCATTTCAACAAGTGCTTCCTCGGCGTGGACGCCATCGACGTGAACGCGGGCCTCATGGTCTTCGACGTCGAGACGGGCAACCTCGACGAACTCGCGAGCGCCCATTCCGACATCAAGTACGTCCTGGCCGACTCCCAGAAATTCAAGAAGCGATCCTTCATCACCTACGCGCCTATCTCCTCGAGCCACGTCATCATCACCGACGCCAGGATCGACCCGGCAATCATCGAGCAGGGCAAAGCCCGAGGCATCAAGATCGCCATCGGGTAGGCGGAGTAGCCCGCCTGCCCCGCGCCCTCAGCCTTTGACAGCTCCCATCGTTATGCTCTGCGTGAAGCGCTTTTAGAGGCAGGCGAAGCTCGCGATCATCGGCACCGAGGCGGTGGCGGCCCCGGCCGTCAACACGCCAGCCGCCGCCCGTCGGCCGTCTTTTCGCCCGCAGGCAAAAAAGCGGCCCGGGAGGCTTTCGCCTCCCGGGCCGCGCTCGGAGCCGCATAACTTAGGGCGCGCGTGCCGCCTTCTTTCTTCTTTCCGATGGAGAGGAGAAGGTTGAGGACGATGCCGACCGTGGCGGCGGTGGCGATCGCGGGGAGCTGGGCGCCGAAGGCGGGGATCATGCCGTTCGGGAAGCCGTAGCTGCCGCCCAGGCCGATCACCAGGATGACGGCGATGACCGCCAGGTTGCGCGCGTCGAAGAGGTCGACCTTCTTGTTGATCATGATGGCCACGCCCTGGGCGCCGATCACGCCGAACAGGTAGACGCAGGCGCCGTTGATCACGCAGGAGGGCACCGAGTTGATCGCGTTGGCCAGGGGCTGGAAGAAGGAGAGGAAAATCGCCATCAGGGCCGCGCTGCCGAGGACCTTCACGGAGAAGTTCCTGGTGATGGCCATGGTGGAGATGTTCTCCCCGTAGTTCGTGCCCGCGGGGCCGCCGAAGAGAGAGGCCACGATGTCGCCCAGACCGTCGCCGATCAGGTTGATGCCGAGCTTGTCGGCGATCCTGTACTCTTTCTTGCCCTTGCGCTTGGCCAGGTCGTTCACGTAGATGTCCAGCTGGAACAGGTGCGCGGTCGACTCGGGGATGGTGGCGATGGCGATCGGCATGATCGCGGCCACGGCCATCCAGCTCGCCGTGGGCAGGGTGAAGTGCGGAATCGAGATGACGGTGCCCGTCCAGATCGCGCCGAAGTTCACGAGCCCGAGGGGGATCGCGACGAGGTAGCCGACCAGGATGCCGAAGAGGATGGGCAGCTGGCCCAGGACGCCCTTCAGATACACGGAGAAGATGATTGTGGAGAACAGCGTCACGAGTCCGGCGATCCAGGCCGAGTCGTTGGCGGCGCCGTTCGACCAGCCGGCCATGCCGGTGAGCGCTATGCCGGCGAGCGAGATGCCGATGACCATGGCGATGGAGCCGGTCACCGAGGCGGGCAGGACCTTCTCGATGACTTCCATGCCGAAGCGGCTCACGATCAGGCCCGCGCCGATGGACACGAAACCCGACATGATGATGCCGAACTGGGCCTGCGAGATCAGGGCGTCGGGGGCCACCTGCCCGAAGGAGGCGCCGGTGATGCTCACGATCGCCGCGATGTACGAGAAGCTCGATCCGTAGTAGAGCGGGATCTTGCCCTTCGTGATGAGCAGGAAGGCGATGGTCGCGAGGCCGCTCGCGAAGATCGTCGACGTTGCGGGGGTTTCGATCCACGCCCCCGTGA
>JAJTBU010000368.1 GCA_021286735.1 bacterium | reverse complement strand
CCATCACCATGGTCAGCGTCAGCCCCGAGCGCGGCACCAACACCCGCAAGGAGATGATCTATCGCCGCGACAAGGACGACGCCTTCCTGATGCTCACCTTGGAGCCTGAATCGCGCAAGGGCCAGGGCATGCTCCGCGTGGACAACAACATGTGGCGCTACGACCCGACCAGCCGCAAGTTCACGCACACGACCCTCAAGGACACCTACGAGAACACCACGGCACGGAACTCGGACTTCCGCAGGAACCAGCGCTCCTGGGACTACGAGGTGCAGAGCGTAAAGCTCGACAAGCTCGGCAAGTACGACGCCTGGATCGGCGAACTCAAGGCCAACAACGACGAAGTGCCCTTTCCCTTCATAAAAATCTGGGTCGAGAAGGAGCGGAACATCGTCCTCAAGGTCGAGGAGTACAGCCTCTCCAAGAAACTCCTGCGCACCGCCTACTACACGAGCTATGTCCAGATCGGCAACTCCTACGTGCCCACGGTGCAGATCTTCCAGGACGGCCTGATCCCCGAGAAGCGGACGCAGACCACCTACACCAACATTTCCACCAAGCCGGTGCCCGACGACGTGTTCACCAAGAACTACCTCGAAAGGATGAGCCAGTAGGAGCGATCCTGCCAGGAGCGAACAATGAGAAGAACAGCGAGCCTTATCCGACTCTGCATCATCTGCCTGGCGGCGGCGGGGCTGGCGCCCGCCTTCGGGCAGGATATCACGAACACCGCCACGCCCCTCGACGAGAGCGCCCTCTTCGGAGGCCCGGGAGACCTGGTCACGGTGATCGACACGGCCACCGCGTCCGCGGGCACCATCCAGCTCGTCAAGGACACCAAGACCTACCCAGTCTTCCTCGTCGAGGGCGACGCCCTGGCGGGCTTCGTCGGCGATTACACGCCCTACGGCGCGACCAGCGCCGATGGCCAGAACCTCTACGGCGCCGTGAACCTGTCCGGGCTCTCCTTGAGCTTCCTTCCCGCCAAGGATATCGACTTCAACCTGACGGTGGACGGCACCTTCATGCCCACCGGCGCCCGTGACCTGACGGCCAGCGCCTACGCCGACATCAGGGCCTCGGAGTTCACGCGCTTCTACGCGGCGGCTTCCTACAACTACAATGTCACGACGAGCGCGAGCAGCCTGGTCGACACGGCGGACGGCTTTTCCCTGGACGAGATATTCGTGGACACAGCCATCGGCAGGAAGGTCTTCTTCCGCCTGGGCAAGCAGAACATCAGCTGGGGCGTGGGCAACTGGTACAGGCCCGCCGACGTCCTGAGCCTGGCCGCCATCAATCCGGACGACCCGAGCGCCGTCAGGGAGGGGCCCTTCGCCTTCAAGGTCGACGCGCCCTTCGGCAAGCTGAACCACGCCACCCTCTACATGGTCCCGCCGACCAACGGCGACATCGGGGAATTCTCGGCGGCCGAGCGCACGGATGTGGTGGTGGGCGGCTTCGAGCTGAGCTTCGCCGGCTTCTACCGCAGCGACTTCGCGGCCAAGCCCCGCGCCATGTTCATGTTCTCCGGCGCCCTCGGCAACTTCGACCTCTACGGCGAGGCTGTGGCGGCCTGGGGCTCGGACCGCGTCTACGCCAGGGAAATGTCGGCGGGCGTCTACAACACCTACACGATCGAGAACACGCCGGTCTTCCAGGCCACCCTCGGCGCGAAATACTCCTGGGAGAACTCGGACGGCTTCGGCATCGACCTCCACGCCCAGGGCTACTACAATGGCCAGGGCTACGAGGATTCGTCGATCCTGCGGAACAAGAAGGCCTGGGTCGCGATCAGGGCCGCGGACGGCGCCGATTCGCGCTTCGTGACCCGCAGCGGCGCCGGCATGTACTACCTGGCTGGGAACGCCTCCGTGCACGCGCAGTGGGGACAGGGGAAGAAGCTCTCCAAGACGACGCTGGGCAGCACGGGGCTCTTCAATTTCTCCGACGGCTCCATGCGCCTCAAGCCGAGCTGGTCCCTGCCTATCGGC
>JAJTBU010000367.1 GCA_021286735.1 bacterium | reverse complement strand
GGGGGACGCGGGCGGGGCGCCCGCGTCCCCCGCCCTTTTTGCAGTGCCCCCGCGGCGGGCCTATCCGCGGCCTATCCGCGCTCCAGGTGGGCGAGCCAGGCCAGGCGGGTGATGTTGCGGAACGACCCGACGATCATCGCGATGATGAAGAAAGCCCCCAGTCCCGGATCCATCGTCATGAAGTCGTGGTAGACCACCGGGCGGCCGATGAGCCTGCCCATAAGGAGGGGCGCGGCGGCGAAGGCGCCGAGCCTCAGTGCGATGCCGGCGATGGTGCGGGCTCGGATGATGCGCTCGTGGAAGGCGTTTTTGCTGAGCTCGTTGCGGTCGAGCAGCGCCTTCGCCCACGAGTTGGCGGTGGCGGTCTGCAGCAGCAGGCTGACGATATAGACGAAGAGCGTTATCCCCGTGATGACGAGAAGCCGGCTCAAGGGGAAGAGCCTCGGGCTCGAGCCCTGGAAGATGATCCTTTCGGCCGCCGAGGTGAGCCAGGGCAGGACGATGTTCGACTGGATGACGCCGCCCTGGGCCGAGAGGATCACGATGCCCACGTTGCGCTCCGGCCAGATGACGACTCTCGAGGAAAAACCTTCGATCGAACCGCCCTGGAAGATCACGCGGTCATCCTTTCTCGTCGCTATGCGCCAGCCGAAACCGGTGTCCCCGCCTGGCAGGAGGGGCTGGTAGAGCTTCGCCACCGCCGAGGGGGGCAGGCTCTCGATGCCCACGGCGGGCGGGGCGGTGATATAGCGGAGAAAGGTGGCGATGTCCTCGGAGGTCGTCACGATCCCGTCCGCCGGCGCGGCGATAAAGGGCACGCGCGAGGTGTAGGGGAAGGACAGCCCGAAGAAGAGACCCGAGCCGATGGCGACGCCCTGGAGGGAGTCGGGCCTGGCGTTGGTGCCGTGCATACCGAGCGGTATCAGGAGCTTCGATAGCAGAAGCTCGTCGAACTTGGTCTTTTCGGCGTTTTCCATGACAGTCCCCAGAATGCGGTACGCGAGCCTGCTGCGAAGGAGCATCGTTCCGCCGAGGCGCGACCTGAAGTACTGTTCCGGGTTGAACTCGCCCGCCTCGAGGCCGTAGGTGCTGGAGCCGAAACTCTTGAAGGCCTTGTCGCTGAGGCGGATGGAGTGCGCGGCGAGGGCGCGCACCGTCACGGTCTCGGCCGGCGCCGCGTCCTTGTCGACCGGGGTCGGGGCGGCGCTCTGATCGTGGTTCAGCGCTTCCTCGGCCTTCCCTAGCGGCTTCATGCTCCGCAGGCCCGTGGCGGGCAGTTCGGGCAGGTATTTCCTGATATCGTCGTCGAGGGAGATGGAGCCGTTCAGGCTGAGCGAGTAGAGGAGGGCGCCCGAGAGTATTTCGGAGCTCGGCCCGAAGTACATCGGCGTGTCCTTGGCCAGGGGCTGGCCCTTGCCGTCGCGGCCGAAGGACTCCTGATAGAGGATGGCGCCGTTCCTGCAAACGGCAACCGAGTAGCCGGCGTTGGCCTGCCGGGTCCTTTCGTTCCTGAACATCGTGGCGAGGTCGGTGTATTGTTCCGGTCCCAGGTCGGGCAAATACACGATCACCGCCAGGGCGGCGGCGATCACGAGCCAGGGCAGCAGTTTTCGGAACCAGCGCATCGGTCAAGTATAGCGCGGAAGAGGGGGCGGGGCCAGACGCCGAGGGGCAGGGGGCGGCCCCGCCGCCCCCTGCCCCTCGGCAATCGTTTGAATCGACTTAGAGCGTGTAGAGCAGGTCCTCGTAGCTCGGGATCGGCCAGTCGCACTTGGGCATCAGGCGCTCCAGCTCGTCGCAGACCTCGCGCAGGGAATCCATCTTGGGCACCACCGCGTCGCGGTAGGCCTGGGCGGCGGCGAGACTGTCTTCGATCCGCTGGGCGTCGTTCAGGGCGATCTCCAGCCTGTCCGACTCCTCGACGACGCGGCCGCTCAGCGCGGCGATGCGGCGCGCCCGCTGCTCCTGGGCCGCCGCGGGGGCGCCCGTCGCGGCCA
>JAJTBU010000027.1 GCA_021286735.1 bacterium | reverse complement strand
ACCCCAAGGAGGTCAAGCTCGCCGAGACCATGGGCCTCGCCGGCACGACCTCGACCGAGTCGATCAAGCTCGATGAGGCCGACAAGATCCGCTACCTGCTCAAGCTCCTCCAGGAGCGCGGCGACCGGCACCTCTGCGTCTTCTGCAATCTGAAATCCACGGCGGCCGAACTCTCCGCCAGGCTCGACATGAACGGCGCCGCCACCGACTACATCGGCGGCAACCTCAACCCCGACCGCAAGAACCAGATCGTCGCCAAAGCCCTCTCCTGGACGGGCAAGCGCCGCGAGGCGCCAGCCCCCGAAGCTGCCGCCGAGACGCAGGCCGCCGAAGCGTCCCCCGCCGACGGCGAGCCCGCCGAGGCCGCGCCCGAGGCTGAAGCCGCGCCGGCCCTCGATCTCGCCGCGCCCGAGGCGGAAATCGCCCCCGTCGTCTCGCGCTTCGCCGCCGACAGCTTCGTCCTCGTCCTCACCGACGAGGGGGCCAAGGGGCTCGCCAAGCCCGAGTTCGTCACCGTCGTCAACTACGACATCCCGCTGGAGCCCGAGTTCTACTTCGAGCGCCTGATATTCCTGAAACGCCAGGATCCGGACGCCCTCCTCTTCAACCTCGTCTGCGACCGCTACATGTACGGCATTCCGGCCATCGAGCACACGATCGACGCGCCCCTCCCCCTGGCGACGCCCGACGCGGGCGCCTTCCCCGAGGATCTGAGCGCCGGCAAGCCGATCGAGCTGCCCGAGCCCCGCATGCGGGGCAGAGACGGCAGGGATGGCAGGCGCGGCCGCGACGGCTATGGCCGCGACAGGTTCGCGAGGGATGACCGGGACCGCCGCGATCGCGACGGCTACGGCCGCGATGACCGCGGGCGCGACAATTTCGCGAGCGACGACAGGGACAGCCGCGGGCGCGACGACAGGCCCGCGCGCGACGACCGCCCCCGGGATTCCTCCCGCCGAGACGAGCGTCGCTCCGACGAGCGCCGCGGCCACGACAGCTCCGGCCGCGATAGGATCGCGGGCGGCGACCGCCGCGCCGAGGGCCGCAGGCCGTCCGAGCGCCAGGCCGACAGGCAGGGCGGCCCCGTGGCCGATCCCTACGCCCTCTCCATGGAAGAGCGCCTCGCCCTCTACAAGAAGAAGTACGGCAGGAACGTCGAGACGGCTCGCCCCGAGGGCGCGAACCCGCCGGGTGGCGGCCGCGAAAGCCAGCGTCGCAGGGACGGCAAAGACGGCAAAGACGGCAAGGGACGCCCGCGGGGCGAACCCGGCTCCCGCCCGCGCCGTCCCGCCGAAGGCGGCGCCGAGAAGCGCGAAAACGCGCGCCGAGCGGCTCCCGAGGCCGAGGCCCGGCGCGAAGAGCCCCGCCAGGCTCCGGCTCCCATAGCCCCGGCCGAGGCGCAGGGCGACGAGGCTTCCAAGCCGAAAGGCTTCCTGGGCAAGCTCCAGGACCTATTCGGCCAGCGCAAGGACTGATCCCCGAAGCTCGGGCGGCCGCGGCGGCTTCCGCGGTGGCCGCCTGAGCCTGCCCCATACGCCACCCAATAAAGGGGGAACGATATGAAGATTCTTACCCATACCGTGAAGCCGAGGCTGGAAGGCGAACTTGCCGCCCTGGACGCGATCGCGCGCAACCTCTGGCTGTCGTGGAATTTCGACGCGGTCTCCCTCTTCATCCGCATCGACCCGGACGCCTGGATGGCCAGCGGCCAGAACCCCGTGAAGATGCTGGGCATGGTGAGCCAGGAGCGCTTCGACCAGCTCGCCCAGGACGATTCCTTCATCGCCTCGGTCAACGACGTCAAGAGCCGCTTCGAGCGCTACAAGAAGGGCGAGGCTTGGTACAAGGGTCCGAAAAAGCCCGTCACTGCCTATTTCTCCATGGAGTTCGGCATCGACGTGTCTCTGCCCACCTACTCGGGCGGCCTGGGCATTCTCTCCGGCGACCACATGAAGACCTCGAGCGACCTGGGGCTTCCCCTGGTCGGCGTCGGCCTCCTGTACCGCCAGGGCTACTTTAAGCAATACCTCAACGCCGACGGCTTCCAACAGGAATCCTACCCAGAGAACGACTGGTACAACATGCCGGTCGAGCAGTGCGTCGACCCCGACGGCAAGCCGATCCTGATCTCGGTCGATCTCGCCGGCAGGCTCGTCCACGCCGCCATCTGGGAAGTGAAGGTCGGCCGCTCGAGCCTCTTCCTCCTCGACACCAACATTCCGGAGAACACCCTCGAGGACAGGATCATCACCGCCACCCTCTATGGCGGCGACAAGGAAATGCGCATCCGCCAGGAGATCGTCCTCGGCATCGGCGGCATCAGGGCCCTCGCCGCCCTCGGCATCGAGGTGGCGGCCACCCACATGAACGAGGGCCATTCGGCCTTCCTCGCCCTGGAGCGCGTCAAGGCCTTCATGGCCGAGGGCGGGCTCTCCGCCAGGGAGGCCATCCAGGCCTTCATCCCGACCAACATCTTCACGACCCACACGCCCGTGCCCGCCGGCAACGAGCGCTTCGGCATCGACCTGATGGAGAAGTACTTCCGCGCCCTCATAGAGAGCTACGGCATCCAGTGGGGCGACTTCCTCGCCCTCGGGCGCGAGAACCCTCAAGATTACGGCGAAAGCTTCTGCATGACAGTCTTCGCGCTCAAGCTCTCGGCCCGGGCCAACGGCGTCTCGGCCCTCCACGGCGAAGTCAGCCGCGACATGTGGAAGAACCTCTGGCCCCAGCTCCTTCCGGACGAGATCCCCATCGGCCACGTGACGAACGGCGTCCATCCCCGCACCTGGATCAGCCACGACATGCTGCCCCTCCTGGACCGCTTTCTCGGCCCGCGCTTCAACGACGAGCCGGGAGCCAGGGACATCTGGGACAGGATGGACCGAGTCTCGGACGAGGAGCTCTGGCGCACCCACGAGCGGCGCCGCGAGCGCCTGGTGGCCTTCTGCGGCGACCGGCTCGACGCCATGCTCGCCAGGCTCGGCGTCACCGGCGCCGCCTTCCAGAAGATGGAAGCCGCCCTCTCGCCCTCCGTCTTCACCCTCTCCTTCGCCCGCCGCTTCGCCACCTACAAGCGCGGCAACCTCCTCCTGAGCAACCCCGACCGCCTGATCAAGCTTCTGTCCAGCAAGGACATGCCCATGCAGGTGATCTTCGCGGGCAAGGCCCACCCCCACGACATCCCCGGCAAGGAGATCATCCGCGAGCTGGTGCACTTCTCCCGCAAGGACGAGGTTCTGGGCCGCGTCGTCTTCCTCGAGGACTACGACATGACGATGTCCCGCTACATGACCTCGGGCTCCGACGTCTGGCTCAACACGCCGCGCCGCCCCCTGGAGGCCTCGGGCACCTCGGGCATGAAGGCCGGCATGAACGGCGTCCTCAACTGCTCCGTCCTCGACGGCTGGTGGGCCGAGGGCTACAGGCCCGAGCTGGGCTGGGCGATCGGCCTGGGCGAGGAATACAAGGACGACAGCCTCCAGGACAAGGTCGAGAGCGACGCGCTCTACGACCTCCTCGAGCGCGAGATCCTGCCCACCTTCTATAGGCGCGGCCGCGATAACCTCCCCCGCGAGTGGATCGCCAAGATGCGCGAGTCGATCAAGTCGATCGGCCGCGACTTCTCCAGCCACCGCATGCTTGAGGAATACTACGAGGGCTACTACCGCCCGGCCATGGCAGCCGGCGCCGCGCTCAAGGCGGAGGGCTACGCCTCCTCCAAGAGTCTCTCGGCCTACCTGGACAGGGCGGCCTCGCTCTGGCCCCAGGTCGCCGTCCTCGACGTGTCGGACGACGCGCCCCCCGTCGTGCTGCGCGGCACCAGGATCCACGTGCCGGCCACCGTCGCCCTCGCCGGCCTGGCGCCGGAGGAAGTGCGCGTCGAGTGCTTCCGCGGCCCCCTGACCAGCAAGGGCGAGATTCGCTCGCCCGAGCGCATCGAGATGGAGCCCCTCGCCGCCGAGCCGGGGCCAGGCGCCGGCGCCTGGAAATTCGCCGCTGTGGCCAACGGCACCCTGACGGGCCAGATCGGCTACTCGATCAGGGTCCTGCCCAAGCATCCCGCGCTGGGCGACCGCTTCGTCCCCGGGCTGGTGCGCTGGGCGTAAATTGCCAGAAATTTTTAAGCTTTGATAAAAATCTGCCAGAAATTTCCATGTCACTATGGAAAATCTGGCAGATTTTGTTTAGTATCATCGTATGCCCGTATTCTATCGACAATACGCATCGGTTTTCGCCAAAAAGATGCAGTCGCCGTATGTCCATATCCTGTTCGGCGCGCGGCAGACCGGCAAATCGACATTGGTAAAAAGCCTCCTCCCCGCTGACGCGAAGACGATCGATCTGGCGGATCCTGCCGAGAGGGCTCGGTTCACCGCTTCGCCTGGACTGTTCTCGGAAGTCTGCAGAGGATTGCGCCCCAAAGAGGGCGGGGCATACGTCTTTGTCGACGAGGCGCAGACCGTGCCCGCGATCTTCGACGCGGTTCAATCGCTCTACGACTCGGACAAAGATCGATATCGCTTTATCCTCTGCGGATCGTCGGCCAGAAAGCTCAGAGTATCGGGAGCGAATCTGCTCCCCGGCAGAAGCATTCGGCATATTCTCCACCCTCTCGTGAATGCCGAATACGGCTCCGTTCAGAATGGCGAAAGCGGGTATTTCCCCTGGCGCGGCATCGAATCCCGGGTGGTATTCGGAGATCTGCCGGGGATAGCGCTCGAGGCGGACGAGGCGATAAAGGCGGACCTTTTAAGGACTTATGCGTTGAGCTATTTGGAGGAAGAAATCCGGCGGGAGACTCTCGTGAAGGATTGGGGGCAATTCCTCCGCTTTCTCAAGTTCGCCGCGGGCGGTTCGGGCGAGATCGTCAATTTCTCTTCGATTTCCCGCGAATCCGGCGTGGGCGCCTCAACGGTGAAACAATACTATCAGCTCCTGGAGGATATGTTCGTCGGATTCACCGTCGGCGCTTTTTCGGGAAGCTCAAGAAAGAGCGCCCTGTCGAGCCCGCGGTTCTTCATTTTCGATAACGGCGTGCGCAACGCGGCGGCGGGCTTGCCGTTGACGATCGACACGGTGAATGCAGATCCCGGTCTCCTCTTCGAGCATTGGGTTGGCTGCCAGCTCTGGAGGATACTATCCTACGATGGCGCGGGACGATTATCTTATTATCGAACCAGCGACGGGGCCGAGGTCGATTTTGTGATCGAACGGGACGATGAGGTGCTGCCTATCGAGGTGAAATGGACCGATCACCCCTCGATGCGCGATGCCCGCCATCTGCGAACCTTCATCGTGGAACATGGCTCGACGTGCAGGCGCGGCATCGTCGTATCGCGATGTCCCCACCGCCTCGCTCTGGATGAGAATATCGAGGGCATCCCTTGGTGGGAGATCCAGTCGGCGATACATTGAGTCCAGGACTCGAGTAGGAGAACAAATGCCAGCTTCCGATCTTGACAGGAAGACGATCGACCAGGCGAAGGCGGCCCTCGACGGCGGGGGAAGCGGCGGCATCGTCGCGCGCGTCAAGCGCGTGCTCCCCTTCCTGGGCCCGGCGGTCATCGCGAGCATCGCCTACGTCGATCCCGGCAATTTCGCCACCAACATCCAGGCGGGGGCACAGTTCGGCTACATCCTGCTCTGGGTGATCTTCGCGAGCAACCTGATGGCCATGCTCATCCAGGCGCTCTCCGCCAAGCTGGGCATCGCCACGGGCAGGAACCTGGCGGAGCACTGCGGCGCGGCTTTCCCGAAGCCTGTCGTCTATTTCCTCTGGATCATGATGGAGCTGGCCGCCATGGCCACCGACCTGGCCGAGTTCCTGGGCGCGGCGGTGGCCTTCAACCTGCTCTTCGGCACGCCCCTTTGGCTGGCCGGCATCCTCACCGCGCTCTCGACCTTCGCCATACTCGCCCTGCAACGCTACGGCTTCAGGCCCCTCGAGGCGGCGATCGCCGTCTTCGTCGGAGTCATCTCGCTCTGCTACGTGGCCGAACTCATGATGGCGAAGCCCGACTGGGCCGAACTCCTCCCCCACGCGGTGACGCCCCGCTTCGCCGGGAAGGAGAGCGTCGTGCTGGCCGCGGGCATCCTCGGCGCCACCGTGATGCCCCACGCGATCTTCCTGCACTCGGCTCTGACGCAGGAGCGCATACCCCACAGCGCGGGGCAGCGGAAGCGCCTCTTCCGTTTCGAGATCATAGACGTCGTCGCCGCCATGAGCGTGGCGGGCCTCATCAACGCAGCGATGCTCATCGTGGCCGCGGGCACCTTCCACGCGCATGGGATGAACGGCGTGGGCTCCCTGGAGGAGGCCCACAAGACGCTCGAGCCGCTTCTGGGGCCGGCGGCCAGCACCGTCTTCGCGGTTTCCCTCCTCGCCTCGGGCCTCTCCTCCTCGACGGTGGGGACCCAGGCTGGGCAGATCATAATCCAGGGCTTCATCAAGAAGGACATACCCATCTGGATCCGCAGGCTCGTCACCGTCGTGCCCTCGCTCATCGTCATCGCTCTGGGGATGGACCCCACGCGCACCCTCGTGATGAGCCAGGTGGTCTTGAGCTTCTGCCTGCCCCTGGCGGTGGTGCCGCTCATCATCTTCACGAACGACGAGAAGCTCATGGGCGACCTGGTGAACAGGCCCGCCACGAAGGTGGCGATCGCCCTCGCGGCGGCGGTCATCGTCGCCCTGAACTTCTTCCTTCTCTACAATACCTTCACGGCGGGAGGCTGAGCATGTTCGAAAAAATACTCGTTCCGCTCGACGGCTCCCCGGTCGCCGAGACCGTCCTGCCTGCGGCGGAGTGGTTTCGCGGGGCTTTCGGCTCCTCGGTGACCCTCATCAGCCTTCTGGAGCGCGGCGCGCCCAGGGCGATCCACGGCCAGCGCCACCTCTCGGACGAGGGCGAGGCCGCCGAATATCTGGACGAGGTCGCCCGCCGCGCCTTTCCCCCGAATGCGCGCGTCGAGCGGCACGTCCACGAGGCCGAGGTGGCCGACGTTCCGAAGAGCCTCGCGGAACACGCGGCTGAGCTCGGGCAGGATCTGGTGCTGCTCTGCGTGCACGGGCGCGGCGGGCTCGAGCGCCTCTTCGAGGGGACGATCGGCGAGCGGATCATGCGCTACCAGGCGGCGCCCGTCCTCCTGCTTCGCCCCGAGGCGCCGCCCGTGCCGCCCTTCCGGCGCATCCTCCTCGCCCTGGACGGCAAGAGCCAGCACGAGCAGTCCCTGCCGCTGGCTGAGGAGTTGGCCGCGGCGACGGGGGCCGCCGTGGACCTCGCGACCGTCGTGCCGACGCGCTCCACGCTGAAAGGGCCGGGGCGCGCCGCGGGAATCCTCTCGCCCTCGGCGACGAGGGAGGCCCTCGCCCAGGCCGAGGCCGCGGCCGACGAGTACCTGGCGGAGCGCAGGGCGGCGTTCGCGGCTCGGGGAATCGCCGCGGAATCGCTGCGGCGCCGCGGCGACCCGGCCAGGCAGCTGGCCCGCCTCGCCCGCGAGCGGGGCTCGGACCTGCTGGTGCTCGGAACCCACGGCCGCGCGGGCACGAGGGCCTTCTGGGCGGAGAGCGCCGCCGTGAGGATCATCGCGGCGGTCAAGCTGCCCGTGCTTCTGGTTCCCTCGCTGGCCGGCGAATAGGGGGGCGGCGCGGCCGCCTTCTCCGCGTGAACGGCGGCGGCCGAAGCATCGGCGCGCCGTGCCGCGTCGGCTCTACTTCCTCGGCACCGCGTGAGCCTGCCACTCCGCGAAGGGCACGAAGACGATTCCCTTCATCTTTTCGCCCGCCCTGTCGCGGTAGGTCCACACCCTGTGGTCGACGACATCGAAGCGTTCGGACAACTTCTTCACTTCCTTGAAGGCGGGCCCCATGGCCTCGTAGTACTCGGGGGGCGCGATCGTCGCGAAGGGGCCGTCGAGCAGCATGAGAAGGGGGCCGCCCTGGACGAAGGGCTGCTTGGGGTAGATGGAAGCCGGAGGGAGGAAGGGAACGGGATCGAATGCGGCCGTGACCAGGACGATCGGGATCGCCGCGAAGGCCGCGACGCCCTCCGCGTCGGTCACCTTGGGCGGCCCGGAGGCTACGATCTTCTCCACCCTGTATCCGGCTTTCGAGAGCAGCATCCCGACGATGATCGACTCCGCCGCGCCCAACGAATGCCCGCAGACTACGATCGGCAACTTCGGGTCGAGGTAGGGCTGGACATCCTCGAACACCAGCGTCGCCGCCCTCTCGAAGCCATGGTGCAGCCTGATTCCCAGCGCGGGGCTCTTGTCCTTCCAGGATTCGAGGTCCAGGAGGGCGTTCATGAGGTTGGCCGTTCCGCGGATCGCGATGATCTGCCGCTGGCGGACGGGGTCGACGGCGTAGATATAGCGGTTTTCGCTCTTCTCGAGGTCGCGCAGCGCGATCTTCTCGAAGCGCGGGACCCAGGCGGCCTCGATCTTCGCCTGGGTGTCGAGCCGCGCCGAGCGCTGGAAGGAGAGCAGCTCGAAGAGCTCGTCGACGGAGATGTCGAAGCCGAAAGCGGCGAGGGATTGATTGGCGGCGGTCTGCGCACCCGCCAGCGCCGGGCCCGAGAGCAGGCATGCCAGAAGAAGGGCGGCGGCGACGGGGAATTTCCTGCGGATCTTCATGGTACGACTATATGCCGCATATCCTCGCCGCGCCAGCTTTTCCCGGCGTCGGTCCGCGCGCCCGGCGCGCTTGACGGTTCTGGCGGCGGCATTCTATGATGAACCCGCTTCGGGGATCCGAGGAATGCGGTGAGAATCCGCAGCGGTCCCGCCACTGTAACCGGGGATGCCCCCGACACGCCGCCTCCGCACGCGGGGCGACAGCCATTGCGGCCCATAGGGGCCCGCGAGAAGGCGTCGGAAAGGCAGATGATCCGGAAGCCAGGATACCGCCCTGAGGCAGTCCCGCGAACCTTCGTTCGGCGGGCGAAACTTCGAGGGTTGAGGATCGCGCATGGCTTCCCGTCTTCTCCGGCATCGCTGGCCTGATTTCTTCCGCCGCCCGCCTTTCGGGCGCGCTTTTTTCTCGCTCCGCCAGCGGCTCCAATCTACACGCACGGAATGCTCGCCTCCGCCCTCCGCGAAATCGGGAGGTTCCGCGTGGCCGTACCGCGAACACCAAGCAATCACCGTCTGAGACTCGCCGCGGCCCTGGTTGCGCTCTGGGCCCTGGGGCCCTTCGGCCTCGCCGCCAGGCTCGCCGCCGATCCCTACGTGCTGCCGCCGCAGGTGGTGGAGGACAGGGCGCCCGTCGAGCCGCTGGCGCCGGCGGCCGCGCGCTCCTCCTATTCCGGGGAAGAGCTGGAGGCGCTGGGCGTCGCCTCGGTCAGCGAGGCGCTCGAGCTCGCGCCCGGTCTCGATCTGGCGCCGGTCGGCGGGGCTGGAGCCCAAACCGCGGTCTCGCTCAGAGGATCGACCTCGGGCCAGGTTCTCGTCATCGTCGACGGCGTCAGGGTATCGGACCCCGCCACGGGGCAGTGCGACCTCTCGAGGCTCGGCCTCGACCTTGCGGATATCGAGTCGATCGAGGTGATCCGCGGCGGGGCGAGCGCCCAGTACGGCGCCGACGCCCTGGGCGGCGTGGTCGTCATCACGACGAAAAAGGGCGGCGGCGCTTCGGGCGGGCCGAGCCTCACCCTGCGGGCCGCGAACCGCTCCTGCCTGCCGTCTTTGGCAGTGTCGGGCTCGGGCGCGAACGCGGTGGGCTTGGCTCCCTCGGCGGCCGCCCTGGTCGACGGGCAGAGCCTCTCCTTCAGGGCGAGCCTGCCGGGCGGCTTCGCGCTGAGCGCCTCGGCAGAGCGCCAGGCCAACGCCTACGCCTACTACGACGCCTCCGGCACCCGGAGGATCCGCTCCAACGCGGGCCTTCTCCAGGGCGGGGCGGGGCTGTCCTGGAAGGGGCAGGCGGGAGAGGGCTCCCTGTCGGCCTCGGCGAACCTGTCAGCCCGATCGCTCGGCGTTCCCGGGCCCCTCGACATGCCGACGCCCGAAGCCCTGCAGCGCGACCTCGACGCCTCCTTCGCCTCGCGCTACGCCACGGACTACTTTTTCTCCGACAGCGTCGGATTCGACACTTCGGCCTACGCGCGGTTCGGCGTCCTCGAGTACCGGAAAGAGGGCGGTTCCGAAGCCGATCTCCACCGCGCGGCGCGGGCGGGGAGCGACGCGAAATGGTCCTTGCTCTTCGGCGAGGCTTCCGCCGCGAACCTGGGGCTCTCGGCGCGCTACGATCGGCTCGACTCCACAGTGGTGAAGGGCTCCTCCGGCGGAGCGCCGGAGCGCCTCAGCCTGGGCGCCTTCGCCGAGCCCTTCCTCGCCCGGGGCTCCTGGACGATCGCGCCCGCGCTGCGCTGGGATTGGACAAGCGACTTCGATTCGGGGCTCTCTGCGGGGCTCGGGGCGACGAAGGCCCTGTCGGATCGCGCCTCGATGTCGTTCTCCGCCACGACCTCCTACCGGGCGCCAAGCTTCGACGACCTCTACTGGCCATCAGCCGGCGGGGCGGAGGGCGACCCCGCCCTGAGGCCGGAATCGGGCTACTCGGGCGAGGCCGGCTTCCGCTGGAAGGAGGGCGCAACCTCCGCGAGCGCCGCCGTTTATCTTCGCTACGCCAAGGACGTCATTCTCTGGAGGCAGCGGGACGACGGGATCTGGCGCCCCTCGAACTATGGCGACGCCCTCTACCCCGGCCTGGAGCTGGAAGGGCGCTCCCAGTCGGGCGACTGGAGCTTCGTCGGATCCTACGCCTTTCTCTACAGCTACGTCCTCTCGGGCACGCTCTCCCTTTCCGACGACAAGCGCGTGCCCGGCGCGCCGGTCCACAGCCTCTCGGGCTCGGCGACCTATTCGTCGAAGGGCTTCAGCGGGGGCCTGAAGCTTTCCTACAAGGGACTCCGCTACACCACCACCGACAACAGGGACTACCTCCCCGCGGTCTTCCTCGCGGGCGCCTCCCTGCGCTGGGCGCTCGGCGAGCGGCTTTCGCTGTTCTGGAACGGGGATAATCTCCTGAACGAGCGCTATGTATCCGAAAAAAACTACCCGATGCCCGGGCTCACGATCGAGACGGGCCTCGAATACAAACTGTAGGAGGAGTCGCATATGAGGAAAACTGGACGGACGGGCGAGGCGCGCGCGGCGAGCGCAAAGTCGGGCAACGTTGTGTTCGCGCATAACGTCATGAAATCGGGCAACGTTTTGAGGGCGGCCATCGCGCTGGCGGCAGTCGCGCTGGCCCTCGCGGGCTGCGACCTGGCGCCGCAGGGCTCGAAGGGCTCGACGGCGAGCCTTTTCGCCGTCGATTCGAAGAACGGCAACGTGTACGAGATCGACGAGACCGCGGCGGCGGCGGCGGGCGCGCCCCTCCTCTCCGTCGCGCAGAACGCGGCCGGCGAGATCGTCTTCTCCGAAGACATCGGCTTCGTGGCGGTCGGGAGCTACAACAACACCGCGCCCGGGCTCTACCGCTTCGACGTTTCCGCGGCCGCGCCCCAGGCTGTCCGCGTGGGGAACCGCATCAGCGCGCAGTACGCCTGCGTGGTCTCGGGCGCGCTCGGCTACGTGACCTCGGCCGATTACGGCGGCGGCTACGCCAACGCCGTGTATTCATTCAACCCCGCATCGGCGGCCGCCGGGCTGGGAGCCGCGGTGGCTGGCGCGCCCGCGGGATTTTTCCCCCAGGACATAGCCGTGGCCGGCGGGCGCGTGTTCGTCGCCGACAACGGCAACAACAAGGTGCTGCGCCTGAGCGCCGACGGCGCCTCCTTCGACGCGGCCTATCCCGCGACGGCGCGCGGCACGACGGGCCTCCTGGCCGGCGGCTACGACTACGACAAGGACGGCGACGACGATGTCGGCGTGTTCGTGGCCAACACCGGCGGCTACGACGCCAACTGGAACGCCCTGCCCGGCTCGATCGATTTCATCCCCGCGGACGCCTCCGACGGCGCGGCCGCCACTCCGGTCCTGGCCGGCGTCGGCGTGGGCAGGCTCGCGGCATTCGGCGACAAGACTCTCGTCGCCACGAACTACGGAGCCACCTACATCGTGTCGCTGTCGGGCGTGCCCGCGGCGACGGAAGTCAAGTGCGCAGGCCTCTCCTTCGGCTCATTCGATGCGGCGGTCAGGGGCGGCTACGCCTACGTGCCCGACGGGGCCAACGGGCTCTACCGCTTCTCCGCAGCCGGAACGGACGCGCGGAAGATCGCGGTGGGCAAGTCAGGCGAGTACGTCACGAACGTCGGGGTCAGGCCCTGAGGCGGAACGCCGCGCTCAGGGCACGAGGCGATACTCGATGGTCAGGGCGATCTCCATCGGCTCTCCCGGGCGGAGGGCCATAGGGAAGAGCCCTTTGACGAGATTGAGGGCGGCGCGGTCCAGTATCGCGCTGCCCGATTTTTTTTCGACGCGGACGGCGGCCAGGCCGCCGTCGGGGGCCAGCTCCACGACAAGGCCGACCGCGCCCTGTGCCTTCCTTCGGCGAGCCGATTCCGGATAGGCCTTGCGCTCGGCGATGAGGTTCGAGAGGAGGTCGAGAACCTCTTGGGGGCTGGGGAAAGCCGGCGCCGCCTGGGATGGAGGCGCTGCGGGCGGCGCCGGAGGTTCAGCCGACGCCTCGGCCTGTGGGGCATCCGTAGCTTCGCCGGTGAAGGGCGTGCTGGCGGCCGTCGCGGTTTGCGCGGCAAGCAGGGCGGCCGGTTCTGCGGCCGCGGAAGCAGCGATCGGCGGTTCGGCCTGAGCCGGAGCGATGGCTGGCTCTTCGGCCAGGACAGGGGCGGCCGCCGGCACCGACGCGGAGCTTGGAGCCTCAGCCTCCGCCGGCTCGGTCGGCGCCGAGGCAGTTGAAGCTGGCGCGGCCGGCGCCGGTGCGCCGCCCTGGGGCGCGGACCCTTGAAACGCGCCTCCCTGTGGCGCGACTCCGGCGGCGGGCGGGTGTCCGGCGGGCGCGGAAGCGGTGCCGGAAGCGGCAGCCCGCGCAGGCGGCCCCGCGCCGAGGAAGGAGTTTTTTCCGATCGCGGCGGAGAAATCCCGGCCGCTTCTTTTCGGAAGCCCATCCGTATCCTCGTTGCGCGAGCGGGCTGGTCCCGCCCCCTGCAGCGAAGCCAACGCCGGAGTTTGCGCCGGAGCGCGGGCCGCCCTCTGCGCGGTTTGGCTGGCCGGCGCGGGCCGCTCCTCCGCCGCGGCAGCCATCGTCGGCTCATTCGCCTGGTCGGGCGGCTGTCGCGCCGCGGAGAATTCCGGCGCGCCCTGGACGGAGGCCCGCTCAGGCGCCGCGGCTTGAAGAGGCGGAGCCGCGGCCAGGCCCGGAACCGCAGGCGCCCGCATCACGGCTGTCGCGGGCTGGACGGGCTCGGTCGTTGTCTGCTCCAGCGTCACGGGGATATCCGCCGGCGGCGGCGCGATTTGAGCAGGCTGTGCTGCCGAGGCTGCTGGAGCGGCCGCCGTCGGCCGACTCGGACGCGCGAGAAGTGCGCCCACAGCGGCGGCGGGCTTGAGCGCGGCCGCCGGAAGGGCTTTCGCCGCAATCGGAGCCGCCGCGGCCTGCGCCGCGGCTCGTGGGGCTGGCGCCTCCGCGGGCGGGGCTTCACGGGCTTCCGAGGATGCCGGCTCGGCCGCCGGCGCCGCTGGTTCGCC
>JAJTBU010000366.1 GCA_021286735.1 bacterium | reverse complement strand
TGGATCATTGATAGGGGTGCCCGCATGACGACGAACGAAATGTTGGAAAAACTAAAGACATACCAGGAAATTCTCGGCGACCGAGTGACGCTCGAAGAGGCTATCGAACTCCTCCCGAAGACCGTCGAAGCGCAGAACGAGATGCTTTCGCGCTTGAAGAAGACCTTCACCGAAAAAGACGAAGCCTTCAAGAAGTCCGAGGAGAGGGTGCGGGAGCTGCGCCAGGGGCTCCTCGAGGCCGAAGCCGCGCGCGAGAAGTCCGAGCAGCAGATGGACGGCATCACGACGCAGCGCGAGTACGAGGCGATCAACAAGGAAATCCGCGACGCCACGGAGAAGGAACAGACGCTCCGCAAGGATATCCAGCAGGAGGAGCGCGCCTTCGCCGAGATCGAAGAGGAGCTGCAGAAGACCGAGGGCGGCATCGCCATGCTCGAGCAGGAAATCTCCGAGAAGAGTTCCGCCATCGAAAGCGAGAAATCGCGGAAGCTCGAGGAAGTCGCGGAACTCAAGGCGCGGGAGACCGCGGTGTCCGAAGGCCTGAGCTCCGATATCCTCTTCAAGCTGGAGCGCATCATCCGCAACAAGAAGGGCGTCGGCGTGGTGCCGGTCCATGGCGTCGTCTGCACGGGATGCCACATGATCCTGCCCGCCAACCTCGTCAACGAGATCCGCGACGCCGAAAACACGAAAGTCAACTTCTGCCCTTACTGCTCGCGAATCCTCTTCTACGAGGAGACCGACGAGGTGGCAGACTTCATCGGCGACATAGAGTCCGGGTCGCTCGCCGACCTTGCCGACTATTCGGAGGAAGGCGAGGACGATACCGACGTCGAGGATGAGGACGATACGCCGGACAAGGACGATCAGGAAAAGGATTTCGGCACCGGAAGGAAATCCTCCGGCCGGAAAGGCGCCTTCGCGAGGGAGGATTTCCCGGAAGACGCCGACGAGTGACCGTCAGAACGGGACGGTCCTGTAACGGACCGAGCCGTTTGGGCGTTTTGAGAACAGGCAATTGAGAGCGGGCCGCGCTGCCGCGGCTTCGCCGAAAGGCGGGGCCGAGGAAAGTCCGGGCTCAGGCGGGCGCGATGCCGGATAACGTCCGGGACGGCGACGGACCGGCGGCGCGGGAGGTTGGCTATGCCGATCGCCCGCGCCGCCAAGGCCGGCGCCGGACAGAAAGTGCCACAGAAAACGTACCGCCGCCGGATGCCGTGAGGCTCCGGCGGTAAGGGTGAAAAGGCGGGGTAAGAGCCCACCGCGCGCCCGGCAACGGGCGCGGCATGGCAAACCTCATCGTGAGCAAGGCCGAACAGCGGTGGATGGCCCATCCAGCCTCAGCGCAAGCTGAGGCAAAACCGCGGGTAGGTCGCTCGACGCAGGGCGGCGACGCCAGGCGCAGAGGGATGGCGGCGGCGCGGGGAAACTCGCGCACAGAACCCGGCTTACAGGTCCGCTCTTTTCTTTTTGGCAAAGTGCAGTCTTGGCGGTTGCGCGGCCTTTCACTGCGGCGATCGGCTGCGCTATACTGTCGGCGTTCCAAACGCTGACGTGAGGACATCTTCGCGTATCTGGGGTTTGCCCATTATGAATAATATTGCTCGACGCTTCGCTGGGCGCAGATGGACTGGGAGAGCTCGCCGAAACGGCCGCCTGCCGATCGTCATCGTGGCGATAGTGTCCATCCTGGCCATCGCCGCCGTCATCGCGCTCGTCGCCGGCGGAAGCCGGGCTCCCTCAGGCGGAAACGCCAAGACCTATCCAAAGAACGAAATTCTCTCCGCCTGGGGGTCGGGAGACAAGGCGGCGACGCTCGACATGGCGCGTTCCTCGCTCGAAGGCGCCCCTGTGGATCCCTTTTACCTGAGTTTCGACGGCATTGCCGCCTATTATCTTTCGATGGACAAGCCGGAGGGCGATGAGAAGCAGGCCCTTCTCGACGAGTCGGTCGGCAGCCTCCGGAAGGCGATCGCTTCGGGCGGAAAGCTGCCCGTCAAGGCGCGGGTG
>JAJTBU010000365.1 GCA_021286735.1 bacterium | reverse complement strand
TCAGGCCGGCAGCTTCCCCGTGCGGGACAACGCCGACCTCCTGAAGTCCTCCCTGGCGGGCAAGAGCCTCCCGGCCACCATCTCCGTGAAGGACGTCGACGGCAAGAGCCGCTACACCGTGCGGGTCGGCCCCTACGCCTCGCGGGCGGAGGCGTCGAAATGGCTCTCCGCCGCCCAGTCGGTGAAGGGCGCCGAGAAGGCTTGGATCACGCAGTAATCGAGGGTTTTTCACCGATAATTCAAATTGACTTCCCCTCCTCCTAAGGGTAGTATGGCCGCAAGCGCGGCTCGCTGCGCCGGGGCATGCCCCATTCAGGTCCCCACAAGCAAAGAGGAGATGTCAATGAAAAAGCTTATCCTTGGACTCATGGTCCTGGCCATGACGTTTTCCCTGGTAGCGCCCATCGCCTCCCAGGCGAAGAAGCCGCTCAAGATCGCGTTCGTCTACATCGGTCCCCCCGGCGACATGGGATGGACCTATGAGCAGGACCGCGGCCGCCTCGCCATCGAAAAGCAGTTCGGCAGCCAGATCGAGACCAAATACATCGAGAACGTGCCCGAAGGCCCCGACGCCGAGCGCGTCATCCGCCAGTACGCCATGGCGGGCTTCGACATGATCTTCACCACCAGCTTCGGCTATATGGACCCGACCGTCGCCGTGGCCAAGGAATTCCCCAACGTCAAGTTCGAGCACTGCTCCGGCTACAAGACCGCCCCCAACATGGCGACCTACTTCGGCCGCATCGAGGAAGCCCGCTACCTCACCGGCATCATCGCCGGCCGCATGACCAAGTCCAACGTGATCGGCTACGTGGCCGCCTTCCCCATCCCCGAAGTCATCCGCGGTATCAACGGCTTCACCCTCGGTGTCCGCTCGGTCAACCCCAAGGCCCAGGTCAAGGTCGTCTGGACCAACACCTGGTACGATCCGGTCAAGGAGCGCGAGGCCGCCGTCGCCCTTCTCGATTCCGGCGCCGACATCATCGCCCAGCACCAGGACACCACCGAGCCGCAGAAGGCGGCCCAGGAACGCGGCAAGTACTCCATCGGCTACGACTCCGACATGGGCAAGTTCGTGGGCGACTCCGTCCTCGCCAGCGCGGTGTGGGAGTGGAGCACCTACCTCGCCTCCACGGTCAAGCAGGCCCTCGCCGGCACCTGGAAGACCCACGAATACTGGGGCGGGCTCAAGGACGGCGTCGTGAAGCTCTCCTCGATCAGCCCGAAGGTCCCCGCCAACGTCAAGAAGGAAGTCGAGGCCGCGCAGAAAAAGATACTCGGCGGCTGGTCGATCTTCTCCGGCCCGCTCGCGGGACAGGACGGCAAGATCGTCTACCCCGCCGGCCAGGTCGTTCCCGACGCGAAGCAGGCTTCGATGGACTGGTTCGTCGAAGGCGTCGTCGGCAAGATCCAGTAATTCATCAATGTCAGAGGAGCCGCCCGCGGACGGGCGGCTCCTTTTCTTTTCGCGGCCAAAGGCTCCAAGCCCCCGGAAACCTCAGGCCGGAAACCCCGAAACACCAAGGCGAGCCACGATGGAACACGATGCAAGGCAGCCCCTCGTCGAGATGAGGGCGATCTCCAAGTCCTTTCCCGGCGTACAGGCCAACGACTGCGTCGACCTGGCCCTCTATCCGAGCGAGGTCCTCGCGCTGCTGGGCGAGAACGGAGCCGGCAAAAGCACGCTGATGAACATTCTCTGCGGCCTCTACCGGCCCGACTCGGGCGAGATCGCCGTAAGGGGGAAAAACGCCTCGATCAGCAGCCCCAAGGCCTCGCAGTCGCTCGGCATCGGCATGGTCCACCAGAACTTCAAGCTGGTCGATTCCATGACGGTTTTGGAGAACATCGTCCTCGGCATGCGCGACCGGCCCTTCTTCCTCGACATGGGCCGCGTCCGAAGCGAGGTGATGGAGCTCTCCGAACGCTACAACCTCCGCGTCGAGCCGGAAGCCTCGATCTGGCAGCTCTCGGTCGGCGAGCAGCAGCGCGTCGAGATCCTCAAGCTCCTCTACCGCAAGGCCG
>JAJTBU010000364.1 GCA_021286735.1 bacterium | reverse complement strand
TAACGAATTTCGACGCGGCCAACAACTACGGCCCGCCGCCGGGCTCCGCCGAGGAAAATTTCGGCAGGATTCTCGCCAAGGATTTCAGGGCACATCGCGATGAGATGATCATTTCCTCCAAAGCCGGCTACACCATGTGGCCCGGCCCTTACGGCGACTGGGGCTCGAGGAAATACCTGGTCGCCAGCATCGACCAGAGCCTCGGGCGCATGGGGCTCGATTATGTCGACATTTTCTACCACCATCGCCCCGATCCGGCCACGCCGATCGAGGAAACGATGTCGGCCCTCGATTCCATCGTCAGGCAGGGGAAGGCGCTGTACGTCGGCATTTCGAATTACAGGCCGAAGGAAGCGAAGCAGGCGGCGGAAGCGCTCAGGCGCCTCGGGACGCCCTGCATCATTCATCAGCCGAATTATTCCATGCTCGACAGATGGGTCGAGGACGGCCTCCTCGATGTTCTCGACGAGGAGGGAATGGGCTGCATCGCATTTTCTCCGCTGCAGAAGGGAATTCTCACGGATCGATACTTCGATGGCATACCTTCGGATTCCCGCGCGTCCGGGAAAAGCGTGTTCCTCACCTCCACGGACATAACGGAACCCCTTGTCGCGAAGGTGAGAAAGCTCGACGCCATCGCGCAATCCCGCGGACAGAAAATGGCGCAGATGGCCATATCGTGGGTGCTCCGCGATCAGCGCGTGACATCGGCCCTCATAGGCGCCAGCAAGCCGGAGCAGATCGACGAATGCGTCGCGGCCGCGGCCCAGGCCGCCTTCTCGGCGACGGAATTGGAAGCCATCGACGACATCCTCGCCGAGCGTCCTGCGGTCTGAGATCAGTCCGCGCATGCGAGTTCGTACAACGCCTGTGTTGAGATCCGAAGATGGCGCATCAGTCTTTCCATGTCCACGTATTCGTCCGCCTGATGCGCTCCCTCGCCGGCTCCGGGGCCATAGGCGACGCCGCGGCCGGCGAGGCAGGCCGCGTAGGTCCTGCCCCCCATGGACTGCGTCATCGCCGGCGCTCCCGTCACTTTTTCGCAGGCCAGCTTGAGCCTCTTGATCAGGAAGCTCTCCTCGTCGACGAAGAGCGGAGGGGCGTCGGAGATCGCGACAGCCTCCACGCCGTATCGGGCCGCCGCCGATCTCACCGCCGCGATTATTCTTTCTCCCGAACGCGTGACGGGGTATCTGATATCGAGCAACGCCTCGCTTGCGCCACGGCCCGCGTCCACAGTGCCAAGATTCACCGTGAGCGCGCCCGAAAGCTCGTCGGCGCAGGCGACGCCCAGCCTCGAGCCATCGGTTTCGCCGCCGATTTCCCGCATAAGGAAATCGACCAACGCGTTGCCCGATGCCTGGCCCGATTTTTCAAGGTCGGCCAATCCGAGGGATATCGCGTTGACGCCCTCGGAAGGCCAGGCGCCATGCCAGGGCTTGCCCGAAAACGACTTGCGCGTCGGAGTTCCGCCGCCTGACAGCAGCGCCAGTTCGCACTTGTCGGGAACGCTGTTCGGCGCGATGCCGCCGCGCATCAGCACGGTAGATTCCGGCGTCCCGGCGCGCAGGCGAAGGAGTATCCTCCCCTTTTCCCGATTGATGATCATCTCCCCCGCGTCGGGCACTATTGCCACGTCTGGCAATGGCATTTTTGAAAAATAAACAGGCATATCGGAACTTCCGCATTCTTCGTCCGTTCCGAAAATGATCCTTATTTTCCTTTTTGGAACTATGCCCATCTCGCGCAGGATTCGGACGGAGAAGAGCGCCGATAGGCAGGCGCATTTGTTGTCGGCCGAACCGCGGCCATGGACTCTGCCATCGCGATACTCGCCGCTGAATGGATCGGCCGACCAACCTGTCCCGGGGGGAACGACATCGAGATGGCAGAGCACCCCGACGATGCCGCCGCCTTCGTCGCCGCCGAAATCGGCGTGCCCGGCGACATTTTCGACGTTTTCACAATGGAGCCCGGCGGCGCGGCATTCTCGAAGCATCCATTCGAGCGCTCTCGCTGGCCCCTCTCCGTAGGGCATTCCCGGA
>JAJTBU010000026.1 GCA_021286735.1 bacterium | reverse complement strand
ATCCGCTCGCGGCCCCCGCCCTCGAGTCGGTCATCGTAAAGCCCCTCTCGGGGCTCGCCGCCGTCCCCTCCTGCGACGCGATCCTCGTCGGGCCGGGCTGGGGCCAAGGCGCGGAGAGGGAGGAACTCCTGGCGGCGATCCTCGCGTCCGGAACGCCAACCATCCTCGACGCCGACGCCCTGCGGCTCCTCGCCGGCCGCCCCGGGCTCGCCGCGGCGGCCGGGGCGCCCTGCGCGCTCACGCCCCATCCCGGCGAGTTCGCCGCCCTCGAGAGGGCTTTCCGCGGCGGGCGGGCGGGCGGACCCTTCCTCGGCGCCCTGGGCGAAGTGAGCCTGGCCAGCGGCATGCTGAGCGTCTACAAGAGCCACCTCACCTGGATCGCGGCGCCCGACGGAAGCCTGGCGGTCTGGGAGGGCATGACCCCGGAGCTCGGCACGGCCGGCTCGGGCGACGTCTTGGCCGGGCTTTTCGCCGGGCTCTCCGCTGTCGCCCTGGCCTCGATCTCGCGGACCGGCCAAAAGGCGCCTCGGATGCCCGAACGCCGCGAGGCCGCCGACGCGCTCCGCGGCGCCGCCCTGTGCGCCGTGGCGGCCCACGGCCTCGCGGGGCAGAGGCTCGCCCGCGCCAAGGGGTGGTTCGGGGCGGCCGACCTCGCGGAGGAATGCGCCCGCCTCCTGCGCGAGGCTTCGCGCGCCAAAAGCCTCGCCGGGGGGATGGGCCGCGCTTGATCGCGCCGCAGGCGGCCGCGCGCAGGTTGGCCGCGCCGAACTCGGCCGCCTCGCTCAGCCGCGGCCTCCTCCTCTCCGCACCCGCACTTGACCGCGCCCGCCTTTCCTGGCTAGGGTAGCTCAATTGGAAAGGCCAGGCCCATGATACAGTTCTACTTGCTGTCGGTGATCCTCAACGTCCTCAGCGGCTACGCGCTCTCGGCGCGGCGCGACGAATCTCCGTCGGCCATCGTTCGCGGCGCCAGGCTCATCGTCGCCGACAAGGGCCTGCGGATGGCCTTGGCCGTGCTCACCGTCGCCGTCGGCGTGCTCAAGCTCTTTTTCGCCCTCAGGGGCGACATTCCCGTGATCGGCGACTTCCTGCCCGCGACGGCGGGGATCGTCGTCGGCTCGGCCCTCTTTCTCGATGTCTCCGACGAGGAACACCTCCCCTTCATGAGGCGGGGGAGCCCCGCCGCCGGGATCGAAAAACTCCTGGTCTCCTACAAAGTCTCGATCGGGTACGCCGGCATGCTCGCCGGGCTCATACATTTCCTCTTCCCGATGGTCCTCTTTCTTTAGATTTCTCTAAGCGGCACGGCAAGGAGTCGCCATGGCGAAACGCTCGGTTGCGGGAATTGCGGTGAGGGAAGGCAGAATCCTCGTCGCCAAGCGCGTGGAAGGAGGCCCCATCGGCCTCCGCTGGGAGTTCCCCGGCGGGAAGGTCGAAGAGGGGGAGAGCGACGAAGCCGCGCTCGTTCGCGAATTCGACGAGGAACTCGGCATCGCGGTGCGGCCGCTTCGGAGGATAGGTGAAGGGAGCTTCGACTCGCCCTCGGGGCGGCGCCAGCTCGCCGCCTGGCTGGTGGAGCTGCCTCCCGGGAGCGCGTTCCAGCTGCGCGAACACAGCGACATCGCCTGGGTCGACGCGCTCGCCCTCGAAGCCATCGATCTCGCCGACAGCGACAGGAGGCTCCTGCCCCTCCTTCGCGGCGAAGTGCTCGCCGGGGCGTAGACGGCGCCTCAGGCCTCCCCGTCGGGCGAGAAAAGCGTGACTTCGGGCGTCCCGCCGGCGTCCTCGGGGCCGTTCAGCAAGGTCTCAACCTTGCCCTGCATCTTCTCGAGCTCTTTTTTAAGGCCTTTTGAAAGCTTCATGCCCTCTTCGAAGACCTTGATGGCTTCCTCGAGCGGCAGGTCGTTGTCCCTGATGCGTTCCGCCAAAAACTCCAGCCGCTCGAGGCGGGACTCGAAATCTTTCATGTCTTGACCTCCCTGACATCGACGAGGGCATTGCCTTCGGAAAATATAACCCTCAGCATATCGTCTTCTTTGAGCTGGGACGAGGCGCGCACGATCGCGCCCTCGCCTAATGGCGCGTCCAGAGGCGCGTCCAGGGCCGCCGTCCGGGGCTGGACTTTCCTCACGATGGAGAAGCCGCGCGCGAGCACCGCCCGGGGGCTCGCCAGCTCCAGGCTGTTCTCGCCGAGCCGGATGCGGTGGGCCACATCGCGCAGGCGCGCGGCTGCGCCCTCGGCGATCGCGTCCCTGGCGTCGTCGAAGCGGCGCGCCGCGGGCATCAGGATGCGCATGAAGCGCGCCTCGACATCGGCGGGCGCGAAGGCGCCGAGCGAGAGCCGGGCGTACTCGAGGCGCGCGCGGACGCTGGATTCCAGGGCCGCGCGGAACTGGGCGATCTCGCCCAGGATGGCGGCGCGGCTTTCGGCCACCAGTTCGGCGGCGGCCGAGGGCGTGGGGGCGCGCACGTCGGCCGCGAAATCGGAGAGCGCCCAGTCGATCTCGTGGCCGACGGCGCTGATGACCGGAATCCTGGAGGCCGCGACCGCCCGCACCACGAGTTCGTCGGAGAAGGCGAGGAGGTCCTCCGGCGAGCCGCCGCCGCGGCCGACGATGAGAACATCGGCGAGGTCCATGCGGTTAGCCTGCCCGATGCGCGCGGCGATGGTCTCGGCCGCGCTTTCGCCCTGCACCGGCGTCGGCAGGAGGATAATGTCGGTGCCCGAATTCCTCCGGCCCAGCACGGTGAGGATGTCGCGGAAAGCCGCTCCCGTCGGGCTCGTCACCACGCCGACGCGCGAAGGCAGGCGCGGCAGGGGCCGCTTGCGCTCCGGGGCGAAGAGCCCCTCCACCGCGAGGCGCTGCTTGCGCTCCTCGAGCATGGCGAGGAGGTCGCCTATGCCCGATCGCGCGAGCGACTGGACGATGAGCTGGTACTGGCCGCGGGCCGCGTACACCGACACCGACCCGCGCGCGACCACCTTCTGCCCGTCGGCCAGGTCGAAGTCGAGGGTCGCCAGGCGGAACTTGAACATCACCGCCTGGATCAGCGCCTCCCTGTCCTTGAGCGAGAAGTAGAGATGGCCCGACGATGACAGCTTGGCCGCGGAGATCTCCCCCTCGACGGTCACCGAGGAGAAAGAGCCCTCGAGGCTGCCCTTTATGAGGGCGGTGAGCGCTGAGACCGAAAGCACCTGCTTGGTTGGCATCTGCCGCTTCCTTTTCCTAAGTTTCGCCGGCCCTAGCCTCGAAGGAAGGATATCCAGGCCGCACCCGCGGCGACGGAAGCTAGGGTAACGGGGAGTCCCACTTTCAGGTAATCGCCGAAGCCCACCCTGAATCCGGCTTTCTCGCCCTGCTCCGCGACGATGAGGTTGGCCACCGAGCCGAGGAGGGTGAGGTTGCCCGCGTAAGTCGAGGCCATGGCGAGCATGAGCCAGCCCGTGCCCGGGTCGGGGAAGCCCTTCGCCACGGGGGAGAGGAGCATCACCGCCGGCACGTTGGACACGAGGTTCGAGGCGAGGGTCACGACGCCGGCGAAGGCCGCGCCCGGCATGTCCAGCGAGGGCAGGACGGCGCGCATGGCGCGGCCGAAGAGCGGAGTTTTCGCCACCGCGCCCGTCAGGACGAAGAGGCCGGAAAAGAAGACGAGGAGGCTGAAATCCACCTCGGCGAAAACTCTCTCGGGGTCGATGCGCCGCGTGACCATGAGGACGCAGGCCGCGGCCAGCGCCGCGAGGCTCGTGCGCACGCCTAGGGCGAGGAGGACGAGGAGCAGCGCCGAGGCGGCGAGGCTCTTCACCATGAGCCGCCTGTCGGCGGCGCCCGCCCTGGCGGTGGCGGCTCCTTGCCCGATGCCTCCCGCCGCCAGGGTTCCCCCGGCGAGCTCGGCCCTGAAGGCGAGAATCGTGAAGAGATAGCAGAGGAACATCGCCGCGAGGGAGGGCGGGGCGAGATTGGCGGCGAACTCGAGGAAGGAAATTCCCGATTGGGAGGCTATGAGCATGTTCTGCGGGTTGCCGATCGCCGTTGCGCAGGAGCCGGCGTTGGCCGCCGTGGCCAGGGCGATGAGGTAGGGCTTGCCGTCGCGCCCGGAGCGGCGGGCGATCTCGGCGACGAGTGGGGTGAGCATGATGCAGATCGTGTCGTTGAGGAAGAGCGCCGAGAGGAATCCGGCCGACAGCACGACGATGGCGAGGAGGGCCTTCGGCGACCGCGCCATGGAGAGGACCTTGGTGCCCGCCAGGTCGAAAAATCCGGAGAGGCGCAGGTTAGCCACGAGAAGCATCATGGCCAGGAGGAGGGCTATCGTCTCCACGTCGATCGCCGCGAACGCTTCCTTCGCGCCGATGCCGCCCGCGGCAACGAGGAGGATGGCCGCCGCCAGCGCCATGCTGGCGCGGTTCATGGCCAGGCGGGGCAGCCTGCCCGCGGCGATTCCGGCGAAGGCCGCGACGATGATGCCGTACACGAGGAGCTGCGATACACCCATGAGACGGAGTATAGCACGGCGCGGCGCGGCGTTGAAACCGACGGGGCCGCGCTCCAGAGGGGCGCGAACGGCCCTCCAGTGGAACAGATCGTCCCTTTCGTGTATCATTGTGGCATGAATCCTCATGAACTGCCCGTATATCAGCAAAAAGACAAAATCCTGAAGGCCTTGAGCGAAAACCAAGTCATCGTCGTCGAGAGCCCCACGGGATCGGGCAAAACCACCCAGCTTCCCATCATCCTGCAGGAAGCGGGCTACGCCGAGCACGGCATCATCGGCGTAACCCAGCCGCGGCGCATCGCCGTGCTCTCGGTCAGCGACTTCATCGGCCGCCAGCTCGGCCCCGAGCGGAAATCCCTCGTCGGCTACAAGATGCGCTTCGAAGACAAGACCGACGGCTCGACCAAGATAAAGATCATGACCGACGGCATACTCCTCCAGGAGATGAAGCTCGACCCCTACCTCTCCAAGTACGACGTCCTCATGGTCGACGAGGCCCACGAGCGGAGCCTCAACATCGATTTCATCCTGGGCCTCCTCAAGCAGGTCCTGGAGGTGAGGCCGGGCTTCAAGGTCATCGTCTCCTCGGCGACCATCAACGCCGAAGTCTTCTCCGAGTATTTCGGGGAATGCCCCGTCGTCAAGATCGAGACCCAGACCTATCCGGTCACGCTGATCTTCGACCCCATCGCCGAGCCCGCGCCTCTTCCCGAGGAGCGGCCCCGCGAAGGCGCCCCGCGGGGGCAGGAACGCGGCAACGGCCGCGCCGGCGATCGTCCCGGCGACCGGGGGCGCGGCGCTCATTCGGGCCCCGCCTCCCCGCTGCGCTACTCGGACGAAGCCCTCTACGACAAGATCGTCTCCATCGTCGCGCGCTCCCTGGAGCAGCGCGAGGCGGATGAAAAAGGCGACATGCTCATCTTCCTCCCCGGCGAGAAGACCATCAAGGAATGCGCCATGCGCCTCGCCTCGACGCCGCAGATCGCCGCGAAGATCCACCTCGTCCCCCTCTACGCCAGGCTCGGCAAGGACGAGCAGGAGAAGGTCTTCGACCCCGCGCCCGAGGGCAAGACCAAGATCGTCATCGCCACCAACATCGCCGAGACCTCGGTCACGATCGACGGCATCACCGTGGTGATCGACTCGGGCCTCGCCAAGCTCAACTACTACAACCCGCGCACCTTCACCTCGAGCCTGATCGAGACGCCGATCTCCAAGGCCTCCTGCAACCAGCGGAGGGGCAGGGCGGGGCGCACGCGGCCGGGAGTCTGCTACAGGCTCTATCCGCGCAAGGATTTCGAGAATCGCCCCCTCTTCACCACCGAGGAGATCTACCGCACCGACCTGTCCGAAGTCGTCCTCAGGATGGCCGAGCTCGGCATCTCGGATTTCGAGAGCTTCGACTTCATCTCCAAGCCGCCCAAGAGCGGCATCGCCGGCGCCATCGATATCCTCAACCTCCTCGACTCCCTGTCCGACGACCGGACCCTCTCCAAGATCGGCGAGATGATGTGCGCCTTCCCCCTCCTGCCCAGGCTGTCGCGCATGATCGTCGAATCCATAATGCGATATCCCGACGTCATCCACGAAACCCTCGTGGCGGCGGCCTTCCTCTCGACCATGAGCCCCTATGTCCTGCCTCCCGGCGAGGAGATGGAAGCTCGTCGCGCCCACCACGCGTTCAGGGATCCCATGGGCGACTTCGTCTCCTACCTGCGGCTCTTCGACGCCTTCGAGGCGGCGCCCGACAAGGGCCGCTTCTGCGAGAAGAACTACCTCGACGAGCGGACCCTGCGCGAGATCGTGCGCATCAGGGAGCAGCTGGGGCTCATCGTCTCCGACATGGGCATCCCCCTGTCGCGGGGCGGCTCCCTCTACGACTACCTCTGCGCCGTGTCGCGCGGCCTCATCCAGTTCGTCTGCGCCAGGCAGGAGCGCGGGCTTTTCCGCTCGCTCACCGCCGAGAAGATCCAGATCCACCCCGGATCGGTGATGTTCAGGGAGAACCCCGACTTCATCATCGCGGGCGAGATCGTGCGCACGACGCGCATGTACGCCATGTCCGTCTCGCCGCTGCCCCGCGAGATCCTGTCGAAGATCTCGCCGATCGTGGCCGAGCGCCTCCTCTCCATCGTCGACAGCCGGAAGGACGAGGCGGTGGACGCCGGCAAGAAGGCCCGGGAGCGCCAGCGGCGAACCGAGGGCGCCGGAGCCGCGTCGCGCGAGCCGCGCGACTTCACCGACAAGATCAAGCTGGGCGGGCAGATCTTCGACCTCGAGAAGACCTCGGGCAAGAAGAAGATGGCGATCCTTCCTTGGGAGAGCTTCAAGCTCGCGCGGGAGAATATCGACCGCGAGGCTGGGGCCGCCTTCAAGGGCCTCCTCGCCTCGCTGCGCTACAAGAACTACACCCTCCTGGAGGGCGAGAAGCTCGAAACGATCATCAGGATCCAGGATTGGCTCGACCTCGAGAAGGACCTGGGCCGCGAGTGGCCGCGCAAGCAGAACTTCGCCGTGCTCGAGGAGGTTGAGGCCGAGGCGGGAAAGAAGAAGTCCGTGAACCGCGAGGAGCTGCGCAAGCTGGTGGCGAGCTTGGAGCATGTGCTCCAGGTGGCCCTGCCCAAGGGCAAGGACAGGCGCCTCGGCTTCGCCACGCTCTACACCGACGGTTCGGGCGTATTCTGGTACAAGGTGTCCAAGGGCTTCCACACGGCCCTCAACGAGAGCATCGCGAGCCTGGAGAGCCTGGCGGACGTGGCCGACGACGAGGCGATCCCCGCCGAGTCCAAGGAGAGCATCGGCGCCGTGTACCGCAAGCTGAGCGCCTTTTTCGAATAAGCCGCCAGGCGCGGCAACGAAGGCGGCAACGAAAGGGGCGCCGCGCATCGTCATCGATGCGCGGCGCCCCCTTTTTTCACGTGCGTGGCGTCGCCTTGCCGCGGGCGCCTGAGGGCGCGCCGGGCCCGCGAGCCCTCAGGCTCGCTTGGTGAAATAGAGTTCGAAGGCCCCGCGGCTTTCCCGCGCGGCCTTGGCCTCGAACTTGGTCTCCGGGCGCCAATCCATGCGCGGGGCGTAGCCGGCGAAGGGATTGGCGAGCCCCCCGATGCCCGCGAGCAGCTCCAGGGTCGCGGCGGCGTAGTCCTCGATGTCGGTGACGAAGTAGAGATAGCCGCCCGGCGCGAGCCTCGAGACCATGAGGTCGACGATGGGCTGGCGCATCAGGCGCCGCTTGTGGTGGCGCTTCTTGGGCCAGGGATCGGGGTAGAAGATGTGGAGCCCCGCCAGGCTCGCCTCGGGAATCATCGCCTCGAGGACCTCCACGGCGTCGTGCTGGATGATCCTGAGATTGTCGAGGCCATGGTCCCGGATTTCCATGACCAGGCGCCCGACGCCCGGAGTATGCACCTCGACGCCCAGATAATTGTATTGCGGCCTGACTTGGGCGATCTGCCAGGTCGCCTTGCCCATTCCGAAGCCAATCTCCATCACCACCGGTTTTCGCGTCGGGAAGAAGCCCTCGGGCGAGGGCTTCGCCGAAGCGGCGTTCGCCTTCGAAAACGGAATGATCACCGAGGGGCCGAAGCTCTCCAGCGCCTGCCGCTGCGCGTCGGTCATCCTGCCGGATCGTACGACATAGGTCTTGATCAAGCCGCTCGCGCTCAACGGGCGCTCCCGAGGAAGGCCGCGAGCTCCTCGAAGGAGGCGAAGGTCGCGGTCGAACGCTTGGCGAGGTCGCGCAGGGGATACTGGCCCGCCGCGAGGCTCGCCTCGTCGAGGAGGAGGGCGTAGGGAATGCCCTTCTTCTCGGCGTAGCCGTACTGGGCCAGGAGTCTCTTGGCCTCGGGGAAGACCTCGGCGGCGACGCCCTTCCCGCGGAGTCTGGACGCCGCCGCGTGGTAGCTTTCCAAGAGGGCTTCGCCCTGATTGGCGACGAGCACGGCGGAGCCCGCCTTGCCCCGCGCCGAGACGCCGAGGGCGTCCAGTGCGGCGATGAGGCGGTCGAGGCCCACCGAGGCTCCGACGCCCGGCAGTTTCTTCGTCGTGTAGAGGCTCGCGAGCTCGTTGTACCTGCCGCCCGAGCAGACCGAGCCGATCGAGGGCAGGGCGACCAGCTGAGTTTCGAAGACCACGCCCGTGTAGTAGTCGAGCCCCCGGGTGATGCTCGGATCGAGGACGATCGAGTCCGCCAGGCCGGAGGCCTGTACTATTTTGTATACATCAGCGAGTCGGTCGCGCGCGGCTACGGCCTCTGCGTCGTCGGGGGCGCAGAAGGAGAAGAGCTTGGCTAGGGTGGAGGCGAAATCCCCCTCGGGCTTTATGAAGTCCAGGATGCGCGCGGCCACGGCGCCGCCGACCTCGGTTGCGAGGAGGGCCAGGGTATCCGCCTCGCCGATCTTCTCGAGCTTGTCGACGGCGCGGAGGAGGGCGACCGACTTGTCGGAGCAGCCCGCCGCGGCGAGGAAGCGGTTGAAGAGGCCCCTGTGGTTGACGCGGACGCGGACGTCGCCCACGTCCAGGGCCTTCATGGCGCTGGCTATCACCTGGACGACGTCGGCGTCGGCGGAGGCGCTGTCGGTGCCCACGATGTCGAAATCGCACTGCATGAACTCGCGGTAGCGCCCGCGCTGCGTGTTCTCGCCCCGCCACACCTTGGCCATGTGGTAGCGGCGGAAGGGGAGGTAGAGCTCCTCGACGTGCTCGGCCATGAAGCGGGCGAAGGGAACGGTGAGGTCGAAGCGCAGGGCGACGTCGCGTCCGCCGTGGTCCACGAAGCGGTAGACCTGCTTGTCGGTCTCGCCGCCGCCCTTGCCGAGCAGGATTTCGGCGTATTCGAGGGAGGGCGTGTCGATCGGCACGAAGCCGAAGGCCTGGAAAGTCGATTCGAGCCTGCGCATGAGCGAGGCGCGGGCGCTCTCTGCGTCAGGGAGATAGTCGCGGAATCCCTTAAGGACGCGGGGTTCGATGATGTCGGACATTTTTCCTCCGGAAAAAGCGGAAACAATTATGCAAAAACATGCGAGCAATTGCAAGTATTGCATAATAATGGCGAATCGTGCTATAAGTACGCTCCCTCTTTATCCAATCCGGCCCATCGGGCCGCGATTGAATCAGCGCCCCCCGTATGGGGGGACAGGTCCACAAGGAGGAAAGAATGAGACCATACGAGATCGTCGTAGTCCTGCCTTCCGAGGAAGATCAGTTCCAGAAAGGCAAGGAAGCCGTCGCCGCAGACCTTGCGCAGTTCAAGGCCGCGGACGTCAAGGAAGAGGATATGGGAGACCGCATCCTCGCCTATCCCATCCGCAAGAAGGAGCGCGGTCACTACATCCTGTACCGCACGAACCTCGATCCCCAGAGCGTCATCCCTCTCGAGAGGGCTTTCAAGCTCAACACGAGCGTGCTCAAGTACCTTCTGGTAAAAGTCGAAGCGTAAGTCGGGGAGGCCTACATGCGCGACATCAATGTCGTGGTTCTGGTGGGGAGACTCACCCGGGATTCCGAACTCAAGTATACGAAATCGGGGATGCCCATCGCCCGCTTCTCGCTCGCGGTCAACCGCTCGAGGAAGCAAGGCGAGGAGTGGGTCGACGAGACCAGCTTCTTCGATATCGATTTCTGGGGCAAGGGTGCCGAGGCGGTGAATCGCTACCTGATAAAAGGCCAGCAAGTCGGCGTCGAAGGCGAGCTCAGGCAAGACCGGTGGGAGCAGGACGGGCAATCGCGAAGCAAGGTTGTCGTCAACGCCACCAACGTCAGGCTTCTGGGCAGTGCCTCACCGGGGCAGGGGACCGGCGGCTATCAGAGGCCGCAGCAGGCCGCGCCTTCAGCGGGCGGCGGCGAGCAGCGCGGCGGGGGCGCCAGTCAGCAGCCTCCATCGGGTGCCGATTCCTTCGACGATGATATTCCGTTCTGATAAGCGATACGAGGAGAAACAACAATGTCCGATATGAAAGACAACGAGACGAGGGGCGGCAGGCCCGATTCTGACCAGGGCGAGAGCCGCAGGGACGACGACCGCAGCTCCGGCCCGCGCAAGGGCAAGGGATTCTTCAAGAAGAAGGTCTGCAAGTTCTGCACGCAGAAGGCGCACATCGACTACAAGGATTCCGACACGCTCCGCCGCTACACGACCGAGCGCGGCAAGATCCTTCCCCGCCGCATCACCGGCACCTGCTCCAAGCACCAGCGCGAGCTCGCCGTGAACATCAAGCGCGCGCGCGCCCTGGCGCTCCTGCCCTACGTCGTGAAATAAGCCGGGGTCTGATGTGAACGGACGCGCGCGGTCTGCCTGGAACAAGGAAGCGTTGCTCGACGCCTCGGCGGGTCTCCTGTCGGGGTTCCTGTACCTTTCCTATGTCCTCTCCTTCGCCTTTCTCCTCCCGGTGCAGCATGCCTTCGCCGGCCGGGGCAGGCGTTCGGGGCTGGCCGCCGCCGCGTGGGCCCTGCTCGTGATTGTCGCCGGACAGGCGGTGAGGATGTTCGAGCTGCGCACCGGGGAGATCCTGATCGCGCTCGCCGGCATCCTTCCCCCCGCGGCGCTGATCGCGGCGCTCGCCTTCATCAACCTGAAGGTTGGAAAGCTCTCCCCCGGCGCCAAGATTCTCGCGGCCGCCGCGGCGCTCTCCATCGTCGCCGCGCCTCTTCTGATGCGCGTCACCGCCGACCAGGGCTTCAGCGCCTTTCTAACCGAGTCCATCGGCTCGACGATGAGCGCCTCGGGCCTCGGCGCGGATTCCGCCGCATACATAGGCGAGGCGGTGAAGAGCGCCATAACCGTGCTGCAATGCGCCTTCGCGCCCCTCCTCCTCGCGACCCTCGCCGCCAGCTGGTGGCTCGGGTCGGTCCAGGCCGCGCGCAGGGCCATCCGCGAGGGCCGGGCGGAAGAAAGCCTGCTCGATCCCCTGAGGCTCGACACCGTCCGCGTGCCCAACGCCGCCCTCTGGCCAACCCTGTTCTGCTGGGCCGGCCTCTTCGCGACGCTCGCCACGGGCCAGACGGGCCTGCTTCGCGCCGCGGCATGGAATCTCGCGCTCTGCGCCGCATCGATCTACGCGGTGCAGGGGCTGGGAGTCCTTTCACATCTGTCCAGACAGTTCAACGCGACCCGCATTTTGCGCCTCGCCGCGCCGCTCGCCGTCATGACGGCGCTGCTGAGCGCCACCGCGGGCGCCGTTATTCTGATTGCGCTGCCCCTCGTGGGCATTACCGAGGTATGGTTTCCATACCGCACTATAAAAGGAGCCTTGAAATGAAAATCATCCTGAACCAAGACGTCCCGAACCTTGGCGAGATTGGCGATGTCAAGGATGTAGCGGCCGGATACGCGAGGAACTTCCTTCTCCCGCGCGACCTGGCCGTCGTCTACAATACCAAGACGGTCGCCGTCTTCGCGAAAAAGCAGGCCGAGATCGACGCCATAAAGGCGTCCAAGCGCCAGGCCTCCACCTCCCTGAAGGATCAGCTCGAGGCCGAGGAGCTTGCGATCACCATGCCGGCGGGCGCCAACGGCAAGCTCTACGGCGCCGTCAACAACGCCACGGTCGCCGACGAGTTGCTCAAGAAGGGCATCCAGGTCGATCGCAAGAAGATCGAAGTCCCCGGCAGGGCGATCAAGAGCACCGGCAACTACAAGGTGCTCGTCCATCTCTACGAGAAGGAAGAGGCGACGATCAGGGTCGCCATCGCAGGCCAGGAAGTCAAGGTCGAGAAGACCGAGGACGGCGACCAGCCCAAGAAGCAGCGCGTCCGGAAAGTCCGCGTCGAGGCCGCCGAGCCCCAGACCGACGAAGAGCAGGCCGCCGCTTTCGAGGCCGCGATCAACGCCGGCCAGATGTAAGACATCGCGGGGCTCCCGGGCCCCGGCAATCCACGGCGCTGCGGCCGGGCCGCCGCGCCCGGATGGGGCGTCGCCGCCCTCGCGCTTCCAAAAGGAAAGCGCGGGGGCGGCGACGCTTTTTTTGTATGGCACTAAAGGGCGAAGTATCGTATTATTCGCACCATGACTCCCGAGTCCCTGAAAGACAAAGTTCCCCCCAACAACCCCGAGGCCGAGCAGGCCTGTATCGGAGCCCTTCTCATCGACCCCGACTCGCTCGGCACGGTCGTGCGCTACCTCCGCCCCGAGGATTTCTACCAGAACTCCCACGCCGAGATCTTCCAGGCGATCCTCGCCCTCAACGAGAAAGGCCAGAAAGCTGACCTCATAACGCTGACCGAGGAGATGAGGCTCGCCGGCAGCCTCGAGAAGGCGGGCGGGCCGGGCTACATCGCCAACCTGACATCGATGACTCCCTCCGCGGCGAACGTCGAGTACTACGCCCGCATCATCCAGGAAATGTCGACGCGCCGGAACCTCATCAAGATGTCGAGCTTCGTCCATTCGATCGCCTACGACGATACGAGCGAGACGGGTCCCATCCTCGACGAGATCCAGTCGCGGATCTTCGAGATTACGCAGAATCGGAAAACGGCCACCTATCATTCGGTCCGCGACCTCATGGCCGACACGATCTCGGTCATCGAACAGCTCAACGCCAACCCGAACGCCTTCACCGGTATATCCTGCGGCCTCACCGACCTCGACAACATGACTTCGGGCTTCCAGAACTCCGAATTCATCATCATCGGCGCCAGGCCCTCGGTGGGAAAGACCGCCCTTGCCCTCACCATGGCCTGCAACATCGCCATCGAGCAGAAGATCGCCACAGCCTTCTTCTCCCTCGAGATGTCCGAGCGCGCCATCATGAACAGGATCATCTCGGCCGAAGCCCAGGTGCGGGGAGAGAGCCTCCGCACCGGACGCCTGAAGAGCACCGACCTGGGCGACATAATGGACGCGGCCGGGAGAATCTACGAGGCGCCGCTCTACATCGTCGACATGCCCAACATGAAGCTCCTCGAGTTGCGCACGTTGGCCCGCCGCCTCGTGCTCGAGCGCGAGGTGAAGATCATCTTCGTCGACTACATAACCCTTATAACCCACGAGAACGCTGAACTCCCGCGCTGGGAGCAGATTTCCGCCATATCGCGCTCGCTCAAGGCCCTGGCCCGCGAACTCGACATCCCCATCGTCGTCCTTTCGCAGCTGAAGCGCGAGGCTGAGGGCAAGCAGCCGACCCTCTCGGACGTGCGCGAGTCGGGATCGATCGAGCAGGACGCCGACCTCATCCTCTTCCTGCACCGCGACCGCGAAATGGATAGGACCGTCGAGCAGCGCTCGGAGCAGATTGAGACGGAACCCATTATCGCGAAGCAGCGCAACGGCCCCGTGGGCAAGACGAACATCTGGTTCAAGCCCGCCGTCGCGAAATTCGTGAACATGGACCGCCGCGAGCGCTGACGGGCGCGCCGAAACCGCTCCGCAGCGCGAAAAA
>JAJTBU010000363.1 GCA_021286735.1 bacterium | reverse complement strand
GGCTCGGGAAAGCGGGCGAGAAGGCTCGCGCGGGCAATTCCCAGCGAATGGGCGAGGACGAGGCAGGCGTCGAGGAAGGGCGTGTCGTTTTCGCCGTCGGCGGCCGCCAATTCCGCGGCCCGCGCGGCGAGGAATTGGCGATAGTTCACAAACTCCCTTCGAGGGCCCGGCGGCGCGCGTCGGCCACCAGGGCGTCCAGGAGTTCGTCGATATCGCCCTCCATCACGAGGTCGAGCTTGTAGAGCGTCAGGTCGATCCTGTGGTCGGTCAGCCTGTTCTGCGGGAAATTGTAGGTGCGGATGCGCTCCGAGCGGTCGCCCGTTCCCACCTGGCTCTTGCGCTCGGCGGCGCGCTCGGCGGCGCGCTTGGATTCCTCGAGCTCGAAGAGGCGCGCGCGCAGGATGCGCATGGCCTTGGCCTTGTTCTTGATCTGGCTCTTCTCGTCCTGGCAGTGGACCACGAGCCCCGTGGGCAGGTGGGTGATGCGCACCGCCGAGTCCGTCGTGTTGACGCACTGGCCGCCGGGACCGCCCGCGCGCATCACGTCGATGCGCAGGTCGTCCTGCCTGATCTCGATCTCGGTCTCCTCCATCTCGGGGAGGACGGCCACTGTCACCGCGCTGGTGTGGATGCGGCCAGAATTCTCGGTGGAGGGCACGCGCTGCACGCGGTGGACGCCGGATTCCCAGCGGAGCCGCTCGTACACGGACTCGCCGTTCACCGAGAAGACGATTTCCTTGAAGCCGCCCAGCTCGGTCTCGCTCGAGCTCATCACCGCGATGCGCCAGTTGCGGCCGTCGGCGTAGCGCGAGTACATGCGGAAGAGGTCGGCCACGAAGAGCGCCGCCTCGTCTCCGCCCGTGCCCGCCCTCACCTCCATGATGACCGACTTGTCGGCCAGGGGGTCGCGCGGGGCGAGGAGATCGTTGAGCGAGGCTTCGAGCGCGGCGCGCTTCGTCTCGAGCGAGGCGCGCTCCTCCTCGGCGAGGGCGCGAAGCTCGGGGTCGCCCTCCTCCCTGGCCATCGCCTCGGCCTCGGCGAGCTGCGCGGCAGTTTCCTCGAGGCGGGCGGCCGTCTCGTCGATCGCCGAGAGGCGCGAGCGTTCCCTCATGATATCTCGGTAGCGCGCCTGGTCCCTGAGGACGGCGGGGTCCGACGCCTCGGCGTCGAGTTCCCTGAGGCGGTCGCGTATGGTTTGCAGTCTGTCGGTCACGGGTGCCATGGTATCCTGCCTGCGGCTTTCGCTTCAAGAAGCCAAGCCGCCTCCTTGTGCGGGGCGGGATCGCCGGGTATTATTTTGCCACTATGCTGGAATATAAATTCATCAAGGACAACCTCGAGGCTGTCAAGAAGAACATCGCCGACCGCTACATGACCGCCGACGCCGACCTCGTGGTGGCGCTCTACGACGAGAAGCTCGCGCTCCAGCGCGAGATCGAGGAACTGCGCCAGAAGCGAAACGAGAACGCCCTGTCGATGAAAGGCAAACTCGATCCCGAGACCAGGGCCGCCCGCATCGAGGAAGGCAAGCAGCTCAAGGACAGGATCGCCGAGCGCGAGGCCCGCGCCTCCGAGGTCGAGGCCAAGCTCGCCGCCGAAGGCGCCCGCATCCCCAACATGGCCCATCCCGAGGCGCCTGGGCGAGCCCACGAAATTCGACTTCGAGCCCAAGGACCACGTCCAGCTCGGCGCCGACCTCGACCTCATCGACTTCGACACCGCCACCCGCGTCTCGGGCACGAAATTCTACTATCTCAAGAACGAGGCGGTCATCCTCGAGATGGCCCTCGTGCGCTACGTCCTCGATATCCTCCTCAAGGAGGGCTTCACCCTCTTCGAAACCCCCGACATCGCCCGCACCGAGATACTGGAGGGCATCGGCTTCAACCCCCGCGGCGCCGAGTCCAACATCTACACCCTCGAGGGCGAGGACACCTGCCTGATCGGAACGGCCGAGATCACCCTCGGAGGCTACTATTCCGGCTCCATCCTCGACAAAGCCAAGCTCCCCCTCAAACTGGCGGGCATCTCCCACTGCTTCCGGCGCGAGGCCGGCTCGGCGGGCCA
>JAJTBU010000025.1 GCA_021286735.1 bacterium | reverse complement strand
AACCTCGTGGCGTCCGGCTGGATCTTGGACAAATCGCCCAACCAGATCGTCGTGGGCGACACCAATCGCTTCCAGGAGACCTACGCCCTCGATGACAACGTCAAAGTCTACGAGCTGAACACCAAGCTGAAGACCATCGCCGGCAGCAGTCTGTCGAACATCCCGGTCACGCAGAAGACCAACGGCAAATACTCCCTGACCGCCAATCGTCAGATGGTGGTGGCTGTCTTCGACCGCAATTACAAGAGAGCGGACGAAGCGAAGGTCGTCGAGATCTACTACCTGACTCCCCAGACTGTCGTGCCTGCGAAATATCTCTTCGATGAGTACGACACCATGTCGCAGTACAGCTACTACCCCGACACCAAGACAGAAGGCGTCGTCACCAAGCCTTCCAGCATGCCCTGGATCGCGTACACGAAACCCTTCACCATCGTGGAAGACAGGATGTACTTCGTCGGCGACAACGATGTGGCCTGCTACCTCTTCAAGACGGATACCGGACTGGCCTTGCTGGATTATGGCTGGCCCCCCTGCGGATACCTGTACTACCTCAGCATCGAGAAGTCGGGATTCGATCCCCGCGCCATAAAATACCTGCTTCTCAGCCATGGGCACGGCGATCATTATGGCACGGTGGTGGAATTCAACAAAATGATCCGAAACGCCGGCGGGAATCCCCAGGTGGTCCAGACCTATGAGGACGCGAAAGGCTATGACAAGTACGGCTTCCCCGCGATCGGAGCGACGACGCCGGACCTCGCCGTCAACGCCATCACCGACGACTTCTACACTTGGGAAAAGTGGATGGATTTCGGCGGCGTGCGGGTGTATCCGATATTGACGCCCGGCCACACCAACGGCACCGGCTCCTTCATATTCGAGGTGACCCCGAAAGGCAAGGCTCCGATAACCTTCGGCTACATGGGCGGATTCGGCACCATCCATACGCCGGATCAGGGATACAGGCGCGCCCAGTTCGTCTACTCGCTGAAATACCTGCAGCAGAATATAAAAGTGGACTACTCGCTCCCACAGCACTGCGCGCATTTCCCGATGCTGGAATTGAACAAGGCGGCGGAAAAGGCCGGCATATCCTTCCTCGACGCGCTGGTCAAGGACAACGACGAGTGGGTCAACTTCCTCGAGCGCCGCCTGGTGGCGCAGGAAATGGAAATGTATCGCCTAACGCTGGACAGGGGCGGCAAGATCCAGGTCAAATATCCCGACGGCAAGGTCAAGGAATTCGTTACGCAGACCGCGGCGCCCCAATTGGTCCGCAACGAGGTGGGCGGACCTTGGAAACGCGCCGGCGGCGAGTACAAGATCACGCTGGTGGACGGCGGCAAATTGATGCACGGCTTCAACATTCTGCAGAACTCCAACCCGCTGCTCAACGGCGTCTACAACAGCAACGGGGACAACCTCGGAGACGGCGTCATCATCACCCGCGACGGCTACATGCATGATCCCGACAAGTGGTTCCTGCAGATCAGCGCGCGTGTCAAAGACGGATATCGAGGCGAGTTAACCAATCTGACGGGAGCCCTCAACGGCCCCGTGGAGTCGCTCTTCGGCAAAGACTGGTACGAGATACTCCGCACCGTGTACTTCGACAGCAAGGAAAAAGCCCAGGCGGTCCTGGCGAAATTGCAGGCGGGCCAGACCTACACCGTCACGCTGGATAAAAACAGCAATATTCAAATGGCGGAAGATATCACGAAGATTTTCAGGTAGTTGAGGAAATGCCCTTTGCGGCGGCTTTGCAAGCCTGCTGTAAGGGGCATTCCTCACACCCTATACTTCTTCGTCACGCCCGCCAGGAAGTTGCGGAGGAACTGGTCGCCGCAGGGGCGGAAATTCTCCTGGTCCTTGCGGCGGAAGAGGGCGTTGATCTCGGATTTGGAGGCGTCGACGTTCACGGAGCGCAGGATCGCGACGATGTCCTCCTCGCGCAGCTGGAGAGCGATGCGGACGGCCTTGAGCACGTCGTTGTTCGAGGGCTGGCGCGCCCAGGCGGGCTTGGCCTCGCCGGCCGGCACGGCCGATGGAGCGCCCTCCTTCCTGCCGCGCCTGCTGATCACCAGGCCCTCGAGGAAGGCGCCAAGGGTCGGGCCGTCGCATTCGCGATAGCCTTCCTCGCCCTCCTTGAGGAAGAGCGGGCGCAGGGCCTCCGCGGAGAGCGGCGCGCCCGCGAGCTCGAACAGCTCGACGAGCTTGAGGTCGGTGATGTTGAGGGCGTAGCGCAGGCGGATCAGGATGTCGTTGTTGACCATGCCCCATCATGGCCGGGTTTTCCGCGCTTGCACAAGCCGTCTTTTCCCGTCCTGTCGATCCTGCCAAGTCCTGCCTCATCCTGTCATATTCCCCGGGTGGCCGTTCTATTAACGGATTACTATATTAGAGCTATGATTTTCCCGACTCTACCAAGGAGGGTCACATGGCTATTCAAGCGTATATCAATTTCAGAGGAAACTGCAGGGAAGCGGTGAAGTTCTACGCCAAGGCGTTCGATGCCCCCGAGCCGAAGATCATGGCCTTCGGCGACATGCCTCCCGGACCGGGTCCGACGCCCGACCCAGCCACCAAGGATCTCGTGATGCACGCGGAGGTGGAATTCGCCGGCAGCAAGATCATGTTCTCGGACACTCCCCCCTCGATGCCCCTCACCCCCGGCGACAACATCACCCTGATGGTGCAGGTCAGCGATCCCGAGCAGCTTACCCGCTGGTTCAACGCCCTCAAGGTCGGCGGCAAGGTCTTCATGGACCTCGGCCCCCAGTTCTGGTCCAAGCTCTACGGCTACGTGGTCGACAAGTTCGGCATCGGCTGGCAGCTCTCCCTGGGGGAGTGAGCTACTCCAGGCTTTTGAGCAGCGCGACGCTCGCGGCGACGATGGCGTCCTGCTGAGCCTCAGGCGCTATGGCAGCTTCGTTGTCGCCCTTTTGAGGTCCATACCAGCCGAACTGGGCGTGATTGCCGCCCTCGATGACGGTCCATATAGTCGAAGGCGGCAGGAGCGCCCGCGAGGCCGCGATCTTCGCGGGCGTAGAGAGCCCGTCCCGGGCGCCGCTGATGGAGGCGACGCGGAGCGGGGATTTCGATAGATCGTCCGACTTTGCGGGATACGATGCCCACAAGATCAGGCCCGCGACCTTCCCCCCGCGCCTGCCCGCGTAACGGGCGGCCATGACTCCGCCGAGAGAATGCCCTCCGATCGCCCAGCGGCCGATGTTCGGAAAAGCCGCGATTATCGAATCCGCTGCGTTCGCGTCGAAAACGGCGAGGTTGAGCGGCATGGGCGCGATAACGACAAGGAAACCGGCGCGGGCTATTTCGCGCGCCGAGGGGGCGTAGGCGCGCCAATCGACATTGCCGCCCGGGTAGAATATGAACCCCGCGGAAGGGACGCCGGATGCCGGCGCGAAGACCGCCCAGCGGTTCAGCTCCACCTTTACGCCCGCATCGCCCGCGAGGGCGGCCAAGGCCTTGGGCGAAACCGTCGCCCCGGGCTTGCCCGCAAGGGCGGTCGTCGAGCATCCCGCGGAAACCGAGGCCACGATCGCGGCGGCGAGCGCGGCGATGACGAAGATCGATGCTCTAGAGGCGCGACTCCTGGTCATGATTGCTCCTTGAGGCGAAGCGGCGGACTTTCTGCGGCAAAACACTCCGAGGGCCGACCGCTTCCATGCGGCGCTAGGCCAGCATCATAGAAATTTACATAATCAGACTGTCTTCGGCTACGGCGCGCCGCCGATGCCGTCCGTCCCCGCGCCCTATGCCTGCGCCCAAATCATGGGTATCCTAGGCTGATGGCACAGGATTCATCCGATTCCCGTTATTTCCCCTTGAGCCTCGATTCGCTGCGCTCGCTCGCCGGCTGGGCGGCGGACTGCGCGGAGCTGGCCCTCGGCGTCTTCGAGGCGCGTTCGGGCGGCGACGCGCGCCCGCGCGAGGCGATCGAGGGCGCCCGCGCTTTCGCCGCGGGAGGCCCCAGGACCGCGAAGCTGCGCGCCCTCGCCCTCGCGGCTTGCGCCGCCGCCCGCGAAACGGGCGACGCGGCGGCGGCGGCTGCGGCGACCGCCGCCTGCCTGGCGGCCTCGAGCGCCTACACCCATCCCCTCGCCGACGTCCAGCAGACCAAGCACATCGTCGGACCGGCGGCCCAGGCCATCCTCGCCCTCGAGCTGGCGCAGCCCGGAGACGCGAACCTAGCCGAGCGCGAAGTTCGCCGCGCGATCGGGAGCGCGCCGCCCGAGGTCCGGAAGATCCTGAGCCACATGCCCGCGCGAGAGCCCGGCCCGAAGAGGCGCATCGACCAGCTTATGCACGAACTCGACGCGGGGCTGCGCTAGGCCGAATAGGTTTTGAAATTATTTCCTTTTTCGAATAATATAGCCCTGTCATGAAACAACCAACGAACGCATACGGGCGCGCAGTCGCATATCTCCCCGGGCTCGCCATGGCTGTGGCGATCGCCGCGGCGGCCTGGTGGGCGGGAGGGCGCTTGCCCATCATCGGCGCCGCGGTCTTCGCGCTGGTCCTGGGCGTCGCCGCGGGCCAGTTCTTCCGCCCGGCGCGGGCGGCGGCCGGGCTCGCCTTCGCCGGCAAGAAAGTCCTGCAGTACGCGATCGTTCTCCTCGGCTTCGAGATGGAGATAAGCCGCGTGCTGATCGTGGGCTCGAAGTCGCTCGCCGTCCTGCTCTGCACGACGATCGCGGCCTTCGGCACCATGGCGGCGCTATGGCGCCTCCTGCGCGTGCCCGAGGATCAGGCGATCCTGATCGGCGTGGGCACCTGCATCTGCGGCGGCTCGGCCATAGCGGCGACGGCCCCGGTGATCGGCGCCAAGGAGCGCGACATCGCGCAGGCCATCTCGACGATCTTCCTCTTCAACATCATCGCGGTATTCCTCTTTCCGGCCGCGGGGCGCCTCCTCGGCATGAGCGACGAGGGTTTCGGGCTCTGGGCTGGCACGGCGATCAACGACACCTCGTCGGTCGTGGCCGCCGCCTCGGCGTGGAGCGACGCCGCGGGGAACCAGACAGCCCTCGCCCTCGCGACGATCGTCAAGCTGACACGCACCCTCCTCATCATTCCCGTCACGCTGGTCCTGGCGGCGGCGCGGACCGCGCGGGCCCGGAGAAAGGGCGGCGATGCGGCCGCGGACGCGCCTGCCGCTGCGGGCGGGAAAGTGGACTTCGCGCGCATCTTCCCCTGGTTCGTGCTTGCCTTCCTAGCGGCGGCGCTCGCGCGGTCCTTCATTCCCCTTTCGCCGGCGCTGCCGCGCGCCCTGGTCGCCTGCGGCAAATTCCTGATCGTGGTCGCGATGGCCGCCATCGGGGCGAGGACCAACCTGAGAGAGTTGATCTCCGGCGGCTGGCGGCCTATCCTGCTCGGCCTCTGCTGCTGGTTCGCGGTGGCGGCGGTCTCCCTGGGCGTGCAGCGGCTCTCGAGCCTTTTATAGGAAGGGGAAGCGTGGAGTTCAACGAAAAGCTGCAGCGGTGCCGAAAGCTGAGCGGCCTGACCCAGGAACAGCTGGCGGAGCGGCTCAACATCTCCAGGACGGCCGTGTCGAAATGGGAGAGCGGCAGGGGATTCCCCAACATCGAGGCGCTCAAGAACCTCTCCAAGGTCTTCCAGGTTCCCATCGACGACCTGCTCTCCGGCGAAGAGCTGATCGGCATCGCCGAGCGCGACGGCGCCGACGGCCTGGACAAGGCCTACAGCAGGATTTTCGGCATCCTGGACCTGCTCTCGCTGGCCTTCATCTTACTGCCCTTCTACGGGAACGACGAGGGCGACTACATCCGAGCGGTGAATCTGTTCCGCTACGTCACCCTTCCGAGCATAAAGGCTATCTATTTCGGGCTCTTCGCGCTGCTCGGCCTGGTTGGCGCCCTGGAGATCGCCGCGCAGTTCTCCGAAGGCGCGAAAGCGCGCCTCCTCGCGAGGAGGGCATCCCTCGTCCTCCATGCCCTGGCGATCCTCTTCTTCACGATGACGAGGGAACCCTACGTCGCCTTCTTCTCGATCCTGTTGATCCTGTCGAAAGGTCTTCTTCTCCTTCGAAAATCGCGATGACACGAACAGTGTCGCCAAAAGGCCCTCGTTTCCCCCAAAGGTGACGAATCGTTTCTCGAAACCTTGGGCGCGATCCCTCCATACTCGGAGCCGGCCCCCTTGCGGGCCGCAGCTTCGTTTTTCCCAAAGGATGGATCGCATGAATGAATCAGGCATCGCCGCGTGGCTCGACGCCGCGCTCGCGGGGTTCGACGGCGGCGTATTGGGCGCCCTGCACGGTTTCGCGCAGGCCACGGGCGGCAAGCTTACCGGCATCCTGGAGGCGGTCAGCCTGGCCGGGGAGAAAGGCGCCGGCCTCTTCCTTCTGGGAATCGTCCTGTTCGCCTTCAAGAAGACGAGGAAGACGGGCGCCTGCGTCCTGGGCGCCGTGGTCATAGGCGCGGTAGCGACCAACCTCATTCTCAAGGATCTGATCGGCCGCGCCAGGCCTTTCCTGAACGCGGCGAGCGCGCAATACCGCGACTGGTGGGTCTTCGTCGGCTCGCCCGCCGAGGACGGGTTCTCCTTTCCCTCGGGCCACGCCACCGCGACGATGGCCGCGATGACGGTTCTCTTCGCCAAGGGGAACAAGAAGCTGAGCTGGCTCTGGTTCGGCGCGGCCATCCTGATGGGGATCTCGCGCTGTTACTTGATGGTCCACTACCCCTCCGACGTTATCGGCGGCATGCTCGCCGGGGGGCTGGGCGCCGGTCTTTCGATCGTCTTGGTCGAGCGGTTCTACCCTGTCTTCCGCCCCATCCTGTCGCGGATCCCGGCGATAGGGAGGGATTGAGCATGCGGCTCCGCTATGGTTGGCGCGGCCGCGCTGCGATCGCGGCCGTATTCGCGATATTGTTCGCCGCGTCGATCGCCCTGCCCGCGGGGGCTATCGATTTCGACGCATCGGCCGAGATTCCGGGGTTCGACCGCTGGGCGATGACGGCTTACTCGAAATCGCTCGACCTCCCGTCCGAAGTCTTCACTTTCGCGTCGATCGCCCTGCCCGCCGCGCTGCTCCTGGAGGCACCCAGGGAAGATTGGGTGTCGATCGGCGCCATATACGCTGGATCGCTGTTCCTGTCCTGGGGGCTCAAGCACTTGGGAAAGACGCTCATCGAAAGACAGCGTCCGTACATGTATTTCGACGGCTATCCCGAGAGCGAAGTCGAGAACGGCGAATTCAACCAATCCTTCCCCTCGGGCCACGCCGCCCTGGCCTTCGCCGGCGCGAGCTTTTTCTCCTACGTCCTCGGCCGATACTGCGAGGAGCCATCGCGGAAAATCCCGCTCATCGCGGCGTCCTTAGCCTGCGCGGTCGGGGCCTCCGCCCTGCGCGTGGCGAGCGGGAACCATTTCCCCAGCGACGTGGCGGCCGGCGCCGCGATCGGGATATTCTCGGGCGTGGCGGTGCCCTGGCTCGTCGAGCAGATATCGGGAGGCCGGGCGGCCTCTGGACGGGGCGGCTTCGGCTTTTCGTTCCGGTGAGGCTTGTTTGTGTTTTTCGCGATTCGGTAGTATGCTGGCCGACATGGAAGCAAAGCTCATGAAAGCCGCCCTGGCGGCCCAGCGGATAGAGATCACCGAGTACCACGTCTATGCGAAGCTCGCCGAGCGCTGCAAGGACGAGAAGAACGCCGCCGTCCTGCGGTCGATCGGCGAGGCGGAAAAGGCGCACGCCGCCTTCTGGAAGGGCAAGACCGGCAGGGATATGGCGCCGGAGAGCCTGCGCGTGCTCTGGTACGTGCTGCTGGCGCGGGTGCTGGGGCTCACCTTCGTGCTCAAAGTCATGGAGCGGCGCGAAGGCACGGGCTCCAAGCGCTACGAGCTTCTGGGCGAGGCGATCCCCGAGGCCAAGAAGATCGGCCAGGAGGAATCCGAGCACGAGAAGGCCCTCCTCGGCATGCTGGACGAGGAGCGGCTGCAGTACATCGGCTCGATCGTGCTGGGCCTGAACGACGCCCTGGTCGAGCTGACCGGAGCCCTCGCCGGCTTTTCCCTGGCCCTGCCCGACACCAGGTTGATCACGATAGCGGGCCTCGTCACGGGCATCTCGGCCGCCTTCTCCATGGCGGCCTCGGATTTCCTGTCCTCGCGCGCGGAGGGCGACCCGAGGGCGGGCCGCTCGGCCCTCTACACCGGCGTAACCTACCTTATAACGGTCCTCTTGATGATCCTGCCCTTCCTCCTCCTGTCGAACGCCTTCGTAAGCTTGGCGATCACCATGGGCATCGTCATCGTCATCATCCTCTCCTTCAACTACTACCTCTCGGTGGCCAAGGACCTGAACTTCCTCAGGCGCTTCCTCGAGATGACGGCGATAAGCATGGGCGTGGCGGCCTTCTCCTTCTTCCTGGGCTACGCGCTCAAGGCGCTGTTCGGAATCAGCGCGTAAGGAGGCGAGCATGGACCTTGCGACGATCAAATTCCTGGCCGGCTACAACAAGACCGTGAACGCGCAGATGGACGCCCTGATCGCGGGTCTTTCCGAGGAGCAGTGGACGGCGAAGTTCGGGGGCTACTTCAACTCGATACGCTCGATGTGCAACCACCTCTGCGTCTGCGACTTCAACTGGCTCAGGCGCTTCTCGCTTCTGCGCCCCTTCGGGTACATCGCGGACGACTTTTTCGAGCGCGGCATCGCTTTCGGCAAGCACGCCTTCGAGACGAGGGAGGAATACTTCCGCCTGCGCGGCGAGCTGGACGGGTACTTCGAGCGCTTCGCCGCGGAGCTGCGCGCGGAGGACCTCGGCCGCACCCTCACCTACAACGACTCGCACGGCGACGAGCACAGCCAGGAGTTCGGCCTGGTCGTCCTCCACGTCTTCAACCACCAGACCCACCACCGGGGCATGATCTCCCTCTACCTGGAGGAGCTGAAGGTGGAGAACGACTACAGCAACATCATGGACATCATCTAGGACGGTATCTGCCTCATTTTCGTTGCTATCTGCCTCAGGCGGCGGTGTCTGGCGCAGATACGGTCACTGAACGGTCGTCGAAGTCTCTGCTTGAGGTGCCGTTGCCGGCGCGGCGGGCGCCGCGGGTTCCGAGGCCGCCGGGACGCCCGACGGGGCACTGTCGGGAGGAAGGGCCTCGGCGGGCGCGGCGTCGTCGTCGGCGCCGGGCTCGACGTCGCCGGGAGGCGGCGCCAGGCCGGCGGTCTGGTCGGGCGAGGCGCTCTGGCTTTCCACGTAGCGCCGGGTCAGGTAGGCGTAGCGCTCGCGCAGGATGCCCGACTTGTAGAGGGTCGAGGGCGTGTACTTGATCGGCGAGGAAAGGAGGGCGATGAGCCTGGCGGCTTCGTCCCTGCTTAAGGAAGCGATGCCGCGCTTGTAGTAGTACCGCGCTGCCGCCTCCATGCCGAAGATGCCCTTGCCCCACTCGGCGTAGCCGAAATACAGCTCCAGGATCCTGTCCTTGGAGAGAAAGAGTTCCAGCTCGAGGGCGGCGATCACCTCGAAATATTTCCGGACATAGCTTTTCTCGGGCACGAGGAAGAGGGTGCGCGCCACCTGCATGGTCAGGGTCGAGCCGCCGTAGAGGGGCTTGCCGACGCGCTCGTTGATCTCCTTGGCGCGCTTGAATGCCTCCATGTCGATGCCGTGGTGGGTGTAGAACTTGCCGTCCTCCACCGACACGAGCATGTTCCGCACGTAGGCGGGCACCTGCTTGAGCTTGACGGGGATGGGCTTCTGCAGCTTCCAGCCGTAGCCGATGGCGCGGTAGGGCATGAGGACGGTGACGAGGGGGTTCGTGAACTTGTAGGCGATTATCAGCGTCGAGGTGAGGGCGATGTAGGCCAGGTGGACGATCAGGATGGCCTTGAGGACGAGGAGGACGGCGCGCTTGAAAGTGAATGGCTTGCGAGTCTTTGGCGCGCCGGGGCTTTTGCTCGCCTCGCCGGCTGCTGAGTGATCCGCGCCGGCGCCTTCGGCGGAGGCATCGGTTTCGGGCCCGCCCGACGAGGCCCCGGAAGCGCGGCCGGCAATGTCCCGCGGAAAGGTCGAGGGCGAGAAAGGCTCCCTTTCGGGGCCGTCTGTCTCGGTACTCATGGCAGGGGCAGTATAGTGCAAAAAGAGAGGGGAGGTACAGGGCGCCGGGGCGCTCTGTACCTCCCCTCGTCGCTGCGTCCGGCAGCGTGGCCGCGCTCGGCAGCGTGGCCGGCGCGGAAGCCGCCTTCGCGGGAAGCCGCGGCCGCGCCCTGCCTAGACCGCCTTGCGGCCGGCCGCCACGGCGGCGAGATTCATCGGAATGAGCCCGTGCTTCGCCGGCGGGAAGAAGGACTTGAGCACCGCCTCGAAATGGTCCAGCTTGACGGCGCCCGTGGCCTGGCTCAGGGCGCCCATCATCACCATGTTGGCGATGCGCACGTCGCCGATGCGCTCGGCGATCTCGTTGCAGGGCACGCGGATGATCCTGGCGTCCGGCCGCGCCGGGTCGGCCTTGACCAGGCTGGAATTGACGAGGATGACGCCGCCCGGGGCGCAGATTTCCTCGGCGATGGGCACGGAGTCCTGGCTCATCACGATCACCGAGTGGGCCTTGGTGACGAGGGGGCTCGCTATCTCGGCGTCGGATACGATCACCGAGGCGCGGGCGATGCCGCCGCGCTTCTCGGCGCCGTAGGCCGGGAAGAAGGTGACCTGGAGGCCCTCCTTCATAGCGCAGTACACCCACATCTGCCCGAGGGAAATGATGCCCTGGCCGCCGAAGCCGGCCATGTAAGTTTTTTCGATCATGGCGCCGCCTCCTTACCGCTCGCCCGCGGCCGCGTCCGTCTGGGCGGGCTGCAGGGTGTTCTTGATCTCGCCGAGCGGATAGAAGGGAATCATGTTCTGCTCGAGCCAGCCCACCGCGTCCGCCGGGCTCATCTTCCAGTTGGTCGGGCACTGGGCGAGGACCTCCACCAGGGTGAAGCCTTCGCCGCGCATCTGGGCCTCGAGGGCGGTGCGGATGTATTTCTTGGTCTTCTTGATGTTGGCGGGGTTGTTCACCGCGCCGCGCGCCAGGTACTTGGTTCCGCCCAGGGTGGCGAGGAGCTCGCAGACCTTGATCGGGTAGCCCATGCCCGCCTCCACGGGGTCGCGGCCGTTGGGGGCCGTGGTGGCGTACTGGCCCACCAGGGTGGTGGGGGCCATCTGGCCGCCGGTCATGCCGTAGATGGCGTTGTTGACGAAGATGGTGGTGAACTTTTCGCCGCGGTTGGCCGCGTGGATGATCTCGGCGGTGCCGATGGCGGCCAGGTCGCCCTGGTAGCAGATCACCAGGTGATCGGGCAGCATGCGCTTAATGGCCGTGGAAGCCGCGGGCGTGCGTCCGTGGGCCGGCTGCACCGAGTCGAAGTCGAAGTAGAGGTCGGCCCAGATCGAGCAGCCGACGGGGTTGGTGATGATGGACTTGGTCTGCAGGCCCATCTCGTCGATCACCTCGGCGATGATCCGGTGGATCACGCCGTGGCCGCAGCCGGGGCAGTACTTGGTCTGTATGGGCTTGAGGCTCTTGGGATGGCCGAATGCTAGTTCCATGCTTGGGCTCCTTGCTCAGCGTGCCAGCAGGCGCTGTACTTCGGCGAGGACTTCTTCCTCGCTCGGCACCATGCCGCCGCACCTGCCGTAGAAATCGACCGGCGCCTGGCCGTTCGTGGCCAGCCGGACATCCTCGACCATCTGCCCCATGCTCATCTCGACTGCGAGGAAACGTTTGCCCCGCTTGGCGAGGGCGTTGAGGCGATCGTAGGGGAAGGGCCAGAGCGTGATCGGGCGGAAAAGGCCGACCTTGACGCCCATGGCCCTGGCGGCCTGCAGGGCGCCCAGGGACACGCGCGCCGAGGTGCCGTAGGCCACGAGGACGATGTCGGCGTCCTCGACCTGGACCTCCTCGTAGCGGCAGAGTTCCTTCTTGACCGTCTCGTAGTGCTTGAAGCGCGCGATGTTCAGCGCCTCGAGCTCCTCGGGCACCAGGTTCATGCTGCTGACGTGGTTGGGAGCCCTGCCCTCCTCCGCCTGGCGGCCGGCGGCCCAGGCCTTCTTGGGCAGGCTCGCCGGGTCGATGGGCGCGGGAAGCTTGACGCCCTCCATCATCTGGCCGATGAGTCCGTCGGCCAGGACGAGGACGGGGATGCGGTACTTGTCGCTGAGGGCGAAGGCTTCGTAGGTCAGGTCGGCCGACTCCTGGACGCTCTTGGGGGCGAGGACGATGGTGTAGTAGTCGCCGTGGCCGCCGCCGCGCGTGGACTGGAAATAGTCGCCTTGGCTGGGGGAGATGCCGCCTAGGCCGGGGCCCGAGCGCGCCACGTTGACGATGACGGCGGGCAGGTCGGCGCCGCAGAGGTAGGAGATGCCCTCCTGCTTGAGCGAGATGCCCGGGCTGGAGGAGCTGGTCATGGCGCGGGCCCCCGTGGCGGCGGCTCCGTAGACCATGTTGATGGCCGAAGTCTCGCTCTCGGCCTGGATGAAGGTCCGGCCCTTGGGGAACATGTTGGCCGCCATGTAGGCGGTGAGTTCGTTCTGCGGGGTGATGGGGTAGCCGAAATAGGCTACGCAGCCGGCCCTGATGGCGGCCTCGCCGATCGCCTCGTTGCCTTTCATCAGGCGAATGTCATCTGCCATGGGCTCCTCCTTCAAAGCTTGTAGACGGTGATGGCCACGTCCGGGCAAACCTGATAGCAGTTGCCGCAGGCGATGCACTTTTCCGGCGCTATGGCCGAGGAGGGATAGTATCCCCAGGAATTGGGCGTCGTGTCCGGCCCCAGCACCTTGGTCGGGCAGGCGCGGACGCAGAGCAGGCAGCCCTTGCAGCGCTCCCGGTCGATGACGGGCTTTCCCTTGTTCGCCATGTTCAAACTCCTTCTGGTGCCGGCCTCAGCACGCGTTCCGCCCGGTAAGGGAGGCGAGCGCTATGGAGGCGAGCTTGGTTTCCGCGGTGTCGGCGCGGCTCGTAAGGACTATCGGCTTGGCGGCGCCCATCACGATCCCGGCGCCCTTGGCCCCGGCCAGGTCGAGCAGGCACTTGTAGAGGATGTTGCCCGCCTCGATGTCGGGCGCCACGAGGATGTCGGCGTCGCCGGCGACCTCCGATTCTATCTTCTTGATCCGCGCGCTCTCGGCGCTGACGGCGTTGTCCAGGGCGAGTGGTCCGTCCACGATGCAGTTCTTTATCTGCCCGCGGCGGTTCATCTGGGTGAGGAGGGCGGCGGTCGCGGTGCAGGGCATCTTGTCGGCGTTGACTTTCTCCACGGCGGCGAGCATAGCCACCTTGGGCGTCTTGATGCCGAGGGAGCGCGCCACCGCGACCGCGGAGCCGATGATGTCCACGAAACCCGCCAGGTCAGGCGCGATGTTGATGGCCGCGTCGGTGACGACGAGGAGCTTGTGGTAGGTGGGCACCTCCATCACGGCGACGTGGCTGGCCAGCCGCCCGGCGTTGACGCCCGCCTCTTTGTTCAAAACGGCCTTGAGGAGGGGCGCCGTGTCGAGGATGCCCTTCATGAGGGCGCAGGCGCGCCCCGTACGCACGAGTTCCACGGCCTTTGCCGCCGCGGCGTACATATCCTGCGCGGGCACGATCTCGAAAGCCGAGATGTCCACGCCCTTCCCGTCCCTGGCCCCGGCCGCGGCCGCGGCGATCGCCCCGGGATCGCCGACCAGGATCGGCTTGGCGATGCCGGCGGCGAAGGCGTCGGCGACAGCCTCGAGCACCGAGGCTTCCTGGGCGGCGGCTACGGCCAAGTCCATCGGACCTGCGGCGACCGCCGCGGCGATGAGTTCCTTTATCGTCTTCATTCTTTGTACTCCAGTACGGGGCGTTCCCCGGAGAGCGCGCCAAAACCCGCCTGCGCCAGGGCCTCGAGCTCGCCCTCGCCAGGATAGGCGACGACGGGCGCGATGAAGGAGCAGCGC
>JAJTBU010000362.1 GCA_021286735.1 bacterium | reverse complement strand
CCTTCGGCCCGCCCGAGGTTATCCGGCCCTTCATCCTGGATTCCTTCGTCCGCAAGGTGCTGATCGGCAGGAACGCCTTCGACCGCGAGGCGCTGTGGCACGACCTGGCCCACTGGCAGCGGGGCAGCGCCGGCCAACTGACAGACCGTGCCCTGGCCCTGGTCGATCAGGCCCTCTGGGATTGGGCGGGCCGCTTCCTCGGGGTTCCGGCGCGCAGGCTGGCCGGCGCCTGCCGCGACAGCGTGCCCGCTTACGGGAGCACCATGTGCGGCGACGACATCCCCGGCGGGCTCTCCACGCCCGAGGAGTACGCGCGTTTCGCCGAAACCCTCGTGGCGCGCGGCTATAAGGCGATCAAGCTCCATACCTGGATGCCGCCGGTCTCCTTCGCCCCCGACCCGGCCATGGACGCGAAGGCCTGCGCCGCCGTGCGCGAGGCCGTCGGGCCCGACATCCAGCTCATGATCGACGGCTATCATTGGTACTCGCGCACGGACGCGCTCTGGCTGGGCCGCGCGCTGGAAAAGCTGAACTTCGCCTGGTTCGAGGAGCCGATGGAGGAGGATTCCCTGGAGTCCTACATCTGGCTGGCCGGCCAGCTGGACATCCCCATCGTGGGGCCGGAATCCCTCTCAGGCAAGCACTTGAGCAGGGCCAGCTGGGCCAAGAGCGGCGCCTGCGACGTTCTGCGGGCGGGCGCCCAGGGCGTCGGCGGCATAAGCCCCTGCCTCAAGGTGGCTCACCTGGCCGAATCCTTCGGCATGAACTGCGAGATCCACGGGAATGGCGCGCACAACCTCGTCGTTGTGGGGGCGATACGAAACTGCGCCTGGTACGAGCGCGGCCTCCTGCACCCCATGCTCGACTACGACGCCCCGCCCGCCTATCTGAAGCGGATCGTGGATCCCATGGACGGGCAGGGCATGGTGAAGCTGCCGGACGGCCCCGGCTTGGGCGAGGATATCGATTTCGACTACGTTGAGAATCACACAACGAACAAATATTGAGGAGGAAAGGATGAAGAAGAGCATTTTTGCCGTGACCCTGGCGCTTGTGATGGCGCTCTTGGTCTTCCCCGTTTCGGAGTTGTTCGCCGCGACTCCCGCGGATCAGCTCATCATCGGGATGAGCATGAACAACCTGCTGTCCCTGGATCCGGCGGCGGCGACCGGCCTCGATGTCGCCATGGTGAACGCGAACCTCTACGACATGCTGCTGGAACTCAATCCGGAATCGCCCAGCACCATGATGCCCGCGATAGCCGAGAGCTGGAAAGTCGCGCCCGACGGGGGCGCGATCACCTTCACCATCAGGAAGGGCATCAAGTTCCAGTCCGGCAACACGCTCACGGCGGACGATGTCGCCTGGTCGCTCAGGCGCGTGCTCAAGCTCAACATGTCGCTCGCCTCCGCCTGGAAGGTTTACGGCTTCTCCAAGGAAACGGCCGACGAGTCCTTCAAGGCGACCGATCCCTACACCTTCGTCCTCGACATGCCCAAGCCGACCGATCCCAAGCTGATCCTCCTGACACTCGGCTCATCGCCGAGCGCCTTCATTCTCGACAGCAAAAAAGTGATGGAGAATCAGAAGGGCGAGGATATGGGCAACGCGTGGCTCACCACCCACGCCGCGGGGTCCGGCCCCTTCAAGCTCGACGACTGGAGGGCCAAGGACGCGCTCATCATGAGCCGCTTCGACGGCTATTGGAGGGCCCCCTCTAAGCTCAAGAGAGTCATCCTGCGGCACATGACCGAGTCCCAATCCATGCGGCTCATGATCGAGAAGGGCGACATCGATGTCGCTTACGGCATGACGGTGGCCGACATCGAGGCGCTCAAGGGCAACAACAACATCGCGGTCGAGGCCATCAAGAAAGGCACCCTGTACTATGTCGCGCTCAGCATGAGGGACCCCAAGTTTGCGAACATCAAGGTCAGGCAGGCGATCCGGCTCCTGATCGACTACGAGGGCATCAACAAGACCATCATGCCCAACTACGGCTTCTTCCACCAGCGCCCGATCCAGTCGAACCTTCCGGCGACCCTGCCCGACCAGGGCTACAAGCTCGAC
>JAJTBU010000361.1 GCA_021286735.1 bacterium | reverse complement strand
AAGCGCTGTACGTCAACGACTTCGTTCTCAACGATTCGAGTCGATTCCCGCTTACCGTCGAACGCGCGTGGTGGAGCATGCGGTCGAAACACAGCCTCGGAGAATGGTTCCCCGAACGCAGGGCGGACATGGAACTCGACGCGGACAGGCTTGACGCCTACCTTGAGGAAAAAAGAGAAGCTCTGGCGATGTTGGATGCTTGGATCGCGAAGCTCGAATTGATCGGTCCTGATGAAAAACAAAAAATACCTTTCCTCTCGAAACTAGGCGATTTTCGCGACTACATCCTTGGATGGCAAGTTGTGGGCTCCCTCTGTCTCCTCGCCGAGGCCGTAAAGGGCAAAACGATGGTGGGCGAGCGATCGGCCCTGAAAGTCCGTCTTGCGGCGGCCGTCGTCGAAGCCCGCGCTTACGCGGCGCGAATTAGCGCGGATCAGGGCCGGCGCTCCGAGCGACATCAATATGCGATGCTCGCCGATCCGGCGAGAGTCGGTCGCCTGGCTGAAGAGTGCGGAATTCTTTGCCGGCATCCGCGATGAATATGCGCCGGGCATAAATCCATATAGACTGCCCGGGCGTTGCGAGTTCTTCAGCTGAAGGCGGGGCGCGCCAGATTTTGACGGCCCTTTTTCTTACTCCTCGCCGATCGCCAGGCGCAGGAAGCCCGTCACGCGGAGCGCGGTGCCAGCCTGTTCCTGGATCGTCGCCAGAAAGGCGCCGACTCCGAGGGCCTCGTCCTTGATGAAGGACTGCTCGAGCAGGCACTGCGTGGAAATGAATTTTCGCAGCTTGCCCTCGACCACGTTAGCGAGCAGGGCCTCGCCCTTTTCCGCGAACTTCGGATCAGCGGCGAGTTCCTCGCGGAACTCATGGCGCTTCTCATCCAGGAGGCTCGGCGGGACGTCGCTCTGGCCGATGAAGCGCGGGGCGCGCGCGGCGACCTGCAGGCTGAGATCGTGGAGGAGTGCGCGGATCGCCGGATCCCGGAAGCAGGCCGGATCCTCGGCGCGAATGCGTAGCGCCGCGGCGATGCTTCCCTCGCCGTGCAGGTAGGTGTCGAGGCATTCGTGGGCGTCCGCCTCGATAAACCCGATGCCCTTGAGGACGATGTTCTCCTTCATGCGGAGTGCGATCTCGGACACCAGCCCCTCGACGCCGGAATCGGGGCTCGAAAGCCTGCCCTCGAGGACGCGGGAGGCGATGGCATTCGCCGCCTCGACGTAATAGCCGTTGCGCGCGACGAAGTCCGTCTCGCAGGCGAGGGCGGCCAGCCCGGCGGCGGAAGGGGGGCCGGCGACGGCTGAGGCGACGGCAAGGCCGACGCGGCCTTCGCGGGTTTCCCGATCGGCGCGCTTCGCGGAGGTCGCGAGGCCCCACTCGACGATGAGGACCCGCGCGGCTTCCTGGTCGCCGCCGGCTTCCATCAGCGCCTTCTTGCAGTCCATCATCCCCGCGCCGGTGATCTCCCGGAGCGCCTTCAGGCTTTCGATCGATACGATCATTTTTATCTCCTTGGAAAGCCCAGGGCCTTCCGTTATTCAGATTTCGGCGGGAGTGGCGCGCCTTGGCGCAGGGTCTCGAGCCGAAGGCCGCGCAGCCACTCCAGCTCCGATTCGTAGAAACCGAGGGCGTGCTCCTGGACGCTCCCCCAGAGCGCCGCCTCGCGGGGAGAGCGCGCGGGGGAGGGCTCCCCGCGGCGGCATTTCTCCCGATACAGCGCTAGGTGGGCCTCGACGCTCGCCGCGTAGCCGTCGAGGATGGCGAGCAGTTCCGGCTCCGGCAGTTGATGCGCCCAGGCGAGCCTCGTGGCGAAATCGTTCCGCGCCAAGGGCAGTTCGGCGGGCGCGCGGAGCCAGGCGCCGAGTTCCTCCCGGCCGCGTTCGGTGATCGTGTATACCTTGCGGGCCGGCAGCTTCTCCTGCTGCATCACCTCGATGCTCACCGACCCTTCCTTGTGCAGCTGGATCAGGGTGCCGTACACCTGGTTGTTGTTTCCCGACCAATGGAAGGAGAGGCTGTTGGAGAGGAGCTTCTTGAGATCGTAGCCGGCGAAGGGCTTCCAGCTGAGGAAGCCGAGCAGGGCGTAGCGTA
>JAJTBU010000024.1 GCA_021286735.1 bacterium | reverse complement strand
TCCGCCTCGAGGGCATCCGCAAGTCCTACGGGAGCTTGCGCGTCATCGAGGACCTTTCGCTCGAGATCGAGCGGGGGCGCAAGATCGCCTTCGTCGGCCCCAACGGGGCGGGCAAGTCTACCCTGATGCGCATCGTCGCCGGGGTGGACGAGGGCTTCGCCGGCGCCGTGACCCTCGGGTCGGGCGTCGAAATCGGCTACTTCGCGCAGGAATCGGCGGAGGCCATGTCCTCCGAGCGCACCGTGGAGGAGGAGGCCGAGACGGTCTGCCCCTTCGACCTGAGCCCCAAGCTGCGCAACCTGCTCGGCGCCTTTCTCTTCAGGGGCGACGACGTCGAGAAGCCCGTCTCGGTGCTGTCGGGCGGAGAGCGCTCGCGGCTCGCCCTCCTCAAGATGCTTCTGCACCCGGCGAACCTCCTTATTCTGGATGAGCCGACGAACCACTTGGACCTCACCTCGAAGGACGTCCTCCTTGAGGCCCTGCGCAGCTTCGAGGGCACTGTGCTCTTCGTGTCGCACGACCGCGGCTTCATCGCCGAGCTCGCCGACATGGTGCTTGAGCTTGAGGCCGGGACCACGCCGCGGCTGTACTACGGCGACTACGCCTACTACCTCGAGAAAAAGGCCGCCCTGGAAGCAGCCGCGGCCGCTGCCGAGACCGGCGAGCTGCCGCCCGCCGGCGCGCCGGCTTCCCCGCGTCCGCAGGTCCAGCCTCCCTCCCCAGCCGCCGGCGCGCCGCTGTCGCCGCCTTCCTGGGAGGAGGAGAAGCAGAGGAAGGCGCAGTACCGCAAGCTCAAGAAGCGCGAGGAGGACATCCTCGCCAGGCTCGAGGCCATATCGCGCGGGAAAAAAGCGCTTGAGGACGACATGGCCCTGCCCGCCAACTATTCGGACGGAGCCAAGGCCAAGAAAATCATGGCTTCGATCGCCGCCCTGGAGTCCGAGGCCGCGGCCCTCAACGACGAGTGGGTCGAGGCCGCCGACGCTTTGTCGGCCTTCGATCAAGGGTCAGCGCAATAAAAAAGCTCCTCCGGGACGCGGAATCGTCCTGGAGGAGCTTCTCATCGCATCGCCGCGCGGCGATCTTTAAATCGGACAGCGGCCTATTTCGCCGCGGGAAGGGTCGTGGTCGTGGAAGCGGCGGCGGCCGGAACCGTGGCCGCCGCGGGGCTCGCCGTCGGCGCCTGGGCCTGCTTGGGCAGCTTGGCCAGCACCTTTTCGGCCAGTATCTTCCAGGTCTGCGGCAGGGAGGCTCCCTCGGGCGCCGCGTACTTGTCGAGCACGGCCTTCAGCCCCGCCCGCGCGGCTTCCCAATGCTCCTGCTTATACTCGATAAAAGCCAATTCATACATCGCCGCGACGGTGAGCGCCGGGTCGTTGGGGAACTTCTCGAGGAGAGCTTTGTAATAATGCTGGGCGCCCTTCCAGTCGTTGAGGTCGCTCCGATTCTGGGCCATCTGGATGATCTCCGCCGAACTCGCGCCCTCGGGAATGGAGGGGAGCTTGGTCGCGCAGGAGGCGATGGCCGCCGCCGCGAGGCAGACGGCGACGAGAATGCCCGCTCTCCGCATAAAGCGCGTCGTTATTGAATATTTATCGATTTCAAACCGCATAGACTCCCCTTCGATCCTTCGATTATGCTACACTTCAACGGCTGGGGTCAACCAGAACCGATCTCCGCCGGCCCCGCGGAAGGTGTTCCATGCTCGCTACGCTCATCAACGCGCTCGCCGTCATCGTCGGCTCCCTCGCCGGTCTCGCCCTCAGGAAGGGCATAAAGGAACGTTACCAGGAAGCGATCTTCGCCGCCTCGGGAATCACTTCCCTCGTCATCGGCATCCAGATGGCCATGAAGACCACCCACCTCCTGGCCCTCGCCCTGGCCCTCATCCTCGGCGGGCTTCTCGGCACCCTGCTCAACGTGGAGGGCGCCGTCATGAACCTCGGCGAGCGGCTCAAGCGGCGCTTCGACAAGGGCTCCGAAGGCTCCACCTTCGCGCTAGGGTTCCTCAACGCATCGGTGCTCTACTGCTCCGGCGCCATGGCCATAGTCGGCTCTTTCAAGGCCGGCACCGAGGGCGACTTCTCAATCCTCCTAACAAAGAGCGTGCTCGATGGTTTCATGTCCATCATCTTCGCCGGCGCGATGGGGCCGGGCGTCGCCTTCTCGGCGCTCTCCATCTTCGTCTACCAGGGCGTACTCACCCTGGTCTCGGTCTGGGCAAAGCCCTTCGTGTCCGAGGTGATGCTCGCCGAGCTCACGGGCATCGGCGGCGCCCTCGTCGTCATGATCGGCCTGGGCCTCCTCAACATCAAGAAGTTCAAGACGGGCGATTTCCTGCCTGCCCTCATCGTTACCGTCCTCCTCGTCCTTGCCTTTCCCTACGTGCCCTTCCTATAATTGAGCCTAGTGAACGACAGGAACCAACGTTTCGTCCAGACGAAACAGGTCGACGAATCCGGCGCGTGGTACGGCCTCGACAACGCGGGCGTCATCATGCCCGCGGTCACGGACCAGGTCGCCACCAGTCTCTTCCGTTTCGAGTTCACCCTGACGGAGGAAGTGGACGCGGAGCTCCTCAACCGCGCCCTCGCCGACACCTCCAACCGGTTTCCCTACTTCAACGTCGTCCTCAAACGCGGCATGTTCTGGTATTATCTCGATCAATGCAGGGCGAGCCCCCAGGTCGCCGAGGATGAGACCTCCCCCTGCCAGCGCTACGACATCAATCGCCCGGGCACGCGGCTTTTCCGCGTGCGCCTGTCGGGCAGACGGATCGCCGGCGAGTTCTCCCACGCCCTCACGGACGGGTCGGGCGGCATATCCTTCATGAAGACCCTGCTCGCGCGCTATTTCGCGCTCAGGGGGGTCGACCCCTGCGCCGCGCTCGGCGAGGGCGAGTATGCGGACATTCTTCCGATCGACGGAATCCCCGACCGTGACGAGCACGAGGACGGCTACCAGAAGCACTTCCCCGGAAGGCTGCCGTTGCCGGAGCCCAACCCCCGCGCCTGGCACCTGCGCTCGCCGCGCCTCCCCGACGGGCAGTACCGGGTGATCACCGCGACCCTCAAGCTCAACGAAGCCATCCTCGAGGCGAAGAAGCGCAACATCACCCTCACCGAACTCTTCGGCGCCGCTTACCTTGAGGCGCTGCAGAGCCTCTGGCTCGCCGAGCCGCGCCGCCCGAGGGAGCACTTCATCAGCCTGGAGATCCCCGTCAACCTGCGGCAATTCTTCAAGACCAAGTCGAACCGCAATTTTTCGCTCTTCATCCTGCTGCGCGAGAACATGCAGCTCGGGGCGAGGAGCTTCGACGAGCTGGCCAAGCGGGCCCACTACCAGATGCGGCTCGAGAACGATCCGAGGTCCCTGGCGCGGCAGCTCGCCAGGAACGCTGGCGGGACGAGGAACTTGTTCGTCCGCATGGTGCCGCTCTTCCTCAAGGACGTGGCGGCGCGGATCCTCTTCGCCAAACTGGGCGAGACCATGCTGAGCGGTTTCATCTCGAACCTGGGAGCCTTCAAGCTTCCGCCGGGAATCGCCCCCTATGTGGCCTCGGTCACCTTTATTCCCGCGCCGAGCCCCACGACGCTGACCAACGCGTCGATGCTTTCCTGGAACAACGATCTTGTCGTCACCTTCGGCAGCCTCACGCGCTCGCGCGAGCTGGAGAGGCTCTTTTTCCGCCGCCTCCGCAGCCTGGGGCTGTCGGTGAGCGTACGCTGCCGCGACAGCGAGGAGTGAATACCATGGCCTATTGTCCCGACTGCGGCGTCGAAATCGGCGATGCCCCCGCCTGCCCCCTCTGCGGGGCCAAAAATCCGCGCGCTGAATCGCGCGACGATGCCTCCGAATGCGTTCCCTGCGAGGAGGAGGGCGGGCGTCCCTCCCGTTTCGCCGCCTTTCTCGGGGAAGCGGAGGATGCGAAGGCGCTCACCCCCCGCGACAAGCGCAAAATCGCCTGGGAGGTGATAACGGTCGCCCTGTCCATCGCCACCATCGGCCTCTTCCTCATCAACCTGCTCGTATCGGGCAGGCTCTCCTGGTCCCTCTACCCTGTTTCGGCCTTCGTCTTTGTCGCGATCATGGCGACGGCCTTCCTCGTCATGGACGACGGCCGGCCCTGGCGCTATCTCGTCGCCTGCCTCGACCCGCCGATCTTCCTCCTCGCCCTGGGGCTCTTTACGGGCGACATGGGCTGGGCATGGCGGCTCGCAGTGCCCTTGGCGGTGTTCTCCGAATTGGTAGTCGCTGGGGTCGCCCTGATGACGGCGAACGCCAAACGGAAGGGGCTCAACATCCTTGCCTACGCTCTCGTCGGTGCGGCCATCGAGTGCCTGGGGATAGAACTCTTCGTCGACCTCTTCATTTCGGGCAAGGTGTGGCTGGTCTGGTCCGCCATCACCGCCGTATCCCTCGTACCGATCGCCGCCTTCCTGCTCTACCTGCATTATCGCGTGGCCAAGTCGACGAACCTGCACCGCCTGTTCAAGCTCTGATCCTCGTTTTTTTGATCGGGGGGCGCGCCGTCTTTTCTGTCTATTGACATTTTTTGCCGTTTTCTGTAAGTTATTGTCAACACGACGCAGGGTAGAGCAGTTGGCAGCTCGTCGGGCTCATAACCCGGAGGTCACAGGTTCGAGTCCTGTCCCTGCTAAAGTTGAGGAAGGCTTCCCAAATGGGAAGCCTTTTTTGTTCTTCCGACGATCGCCGCATTTCTATAAATATTTACTTGACAGCTCGCGAAACGAGTGTAACAATTGTTCTTATGGATGAACATTTGAACAGGACTTTGCTCGCGAAGATCGCCTGGCTCTATTACTACGAGAACTTGAGCCAGCAGGAAATCAGCGACCTGATCGGCATTCCGCGCATCAAGATCGTGCGCCTCCTGAAAGTCATCCGCGAGCAGAACATCGTCGAGATCAAGATCGCCAAGGACTATATCTCTCTCTTCGACACAGAGAAGGAACTCAGGGATCTCTCGGGGCTCTCCGACCTGATGGTCGTTCCGACGGGGCACGATCCGAAATCGAGCGTCGCCTACGCCGCGTCGCTCAAGTTCGCGAATTTCTGCGAAACCTACGAGAGCATCGGCGTCGGTTCGAGCCGGATCGTGGCGGCCGCCCTCGAGGCGCTCGAGCCTCCCCGCAAGAAACAGGTCAAGCAAATCGTGTCCTTGACGGGCAACACCATGCCGAACTACGCCGTCAACCCTTCCAACCCCTGCTCGAGCGGCATCATGCTCGCCAAACTGCTGGGCGTCGACTATTTCAACATCTGGGCGCCTTCCATCGCGCCGACGAAGGACATCGCCCAGCTCGTCAAGAGCGACTATGTGATGGCTTCCATCCTGAAAATGGCCAATTCCGTCGAATGCGCCATGGTCGGCCTGGGCGACGTCGAGGACACGGTCCTGTACAGCCGCGGCTTCATCACGGACAAGGAAGTCTCGGCCCTGATGGAGAGCGGCGCCGCGGGCGACCTGCTGACGCATTTCTACGATATCGAGGGCAAGAGGATATCGACGCCCATCGAGGATCGGTCGGTCACCGCCGACGTGCCTATGAAGTGTCCGGTCACCGCCGTCGCTTATGGCGCCAACAAGGTGCTGCCCATCGTCGGGGCGATACGCGGCCGCTTCATCAGCGGCCTCATCACCGACGAGGAGACCGCGGCCGCCGTGCTCGCGACGCTGAGGGGCAGCTGATCAGGTTCGCGCGGGGAGGCGCCTTCGCCGGCGCCCCCTTAATGTCATATTCGCGATATTCGCGATTCGTTTTCCAAGGAGGGTACTTGTGAAAAAGACCATTTCCATCGTGGCAGTCCTGCTCGTCGCGATCACGCTCTGCGCGGGCGCGGCCGACGCCAAGGCCGCCGGCCAGGAGTTCAAGGCGAAGGCGTACAAGGTGGCCTACGTCCTGAACGGCACGTCAACCGAAATCTTCAAGATGGCCTTCGACGGCGCCATCAAGGAAGGCGCCCTCTACGGCATCAAGGTGGACGTGTTCACGGCGGACGGCGACGACGTCAGGTTCCAGGACATCGTCAACCAGTGCGCCCAGCAGGGCTACAAGGGCATGATCATCTCCCACGGCAAGCCCCAGTATTCCTACGACCTCGTAAAGAACGTCGTCGCCAAGGGAATCAAGGTCGTCACCTTCGACACGGTCATCCAGGACGCCAACGGCAAGCCGATCCCCGGCGTCACCACGACTTTCCAGAGCGACCAGGAGATGGCCAAACTCTCCCTCGACTACATCTGCGACGTCCTGTTCAAGGACGCGCCCAAGCCGCTCAAGGTCCTCAAGCTGTGGCGCGGCCCCGGCATCCCTCCCTTCGACAGGAGACAGGAAACCTACAAGAAGTTCGAGGAAGCCAAGAAAATCAAGACCCTCGAGGTCCTCGGCCCCTCCAACCCCGCCGATTCCGAAGGCTCCATCGCCGCGGTTGTCTCCTCGGTGCTTCCGAAGTATCCCAAGGGCTCCGTCGACGTGATCTGGAGCGCCTACGACGCCTATGCCCGCGGCGCGTACAAGGCGCTGACCGAGGCCGGCCGGACCGACATCCCCGTGGTTTCGATCGATATCTCCAACCAGGACATCAACTACATGCGCGCCGCCGACAAGATCTGGAGAGCCTGCGTGGCCACGCACTTCCCCAACGTCGGCATCTCGGCGCTCAGGCTCGTGGCGCAGAAGCTCGCCGGCGATCCCACGCCCGACACCTACATCCTCCAGCCCTCGGTCATCCTGGCCGACCAGCTGACGCCCGAGGCGAACGTGACCAACCTCGGCACGCTCATCAAGGGATACGGCGTCAACAACGACAACATCACCCCGTGGATGGCCGAGCTCAGGAAGGCGGCCGGACTCAAGTAAGTCTACTTTTTTGCGGCGCGCGGGGGCCTGTTTCGCCCAACGCCGCTTTTTTCCGCCCCCGCGCGCCTCTTTCATTCAAAATCGCACAACGCTTGGTTCGCTTGAAGGGAAGATAAATGGCAGAGAGTGTCCGCACGCTCGAAATGAAGAACATCTCGATAGAGTTCCCCGGTGTGAAAGCGCTCAGCAATGTTAATTTCTCGATGCGCTCGGGGGAGATCCGCGCCGTCGTCGGAGCGAACGGGGCCGGCAAGTCGACGCTCATGAAGGTGCTCGCGGGCGCCAACGAGACCTACACCGGCGACATCCTCATCGACTCCAAGCCCTGCGAGATCAGGAATCCCCGGAGCGCCAAGGATCTCGGCATCGAACTCGTGTACCAGGAAGTGGATACCGCACTCTTCCCCTATCTGTCGGTCGCCGAGAACATCATGTTCAACAACATCGTCACCGGCATGAAGGGCAGGGCGCTCATCCATTGGAAGGGCATAAACAAGGCGGCGCGGGAGATCCTCGACCGCCTGCACATGGACATCGACGTCACCAGGAAGATGTCTTCGCTCTCGCTCGCGCAGAAGCAGATGGTGCTCATCGCGAGGGCGGTGCGCGAGCGCTGCAGGTTCCTCATCCTCGACGAGCCGACGGCCCCCCTGAGCTTGGGGGAAGTGGCGGAGCTGTTCCGCATAACCAAGGAACTGGCGAGCAGGGAGAACGTGGGGATAATTTTCATCTCGCACCGGCTTCCCGAGCTCTTCGAAATATGCCAGAGCCTGACGGTCATGAAAGACGGCCAGGTGGTGGCCAACAAATCGGTGGACGGGAGCCTCACGACGCAGGAGATCGTCAACCTCATGCTCGGCAGGAGCTTCGAGGAGAATTTCCCGAAGCGGAAGGTTGCCATCGGCGAGACCCTCGTCGAGGCGGAACACCTCGCGGACGAGGAGGGGAAGGTGAGGGACGTCTCCTTCACCGTCCGCTCGGGCGAGATCGTCGGCGTGTGCGGCCTCGTCGGCGCGGGCAAGACGGAGCTGTGCAAGCTTCTGTTCGGCGCCGGCGGCATGCGCTCCGGCTCGCTCCGCTGCAGGGGGAAATCCATCAAGGTCAGGAACCCCACCCAGGCGGTGCGGCAGAAGATCGCCCTGGTTCCCGAGGAGCGCAGGAAGGAGGGCGTGCTCGTGTCGGAGCCGGTCTACTTCAACCTCTCGGCGGCCTGCTTGGACAAGTTCACGAACCGCTTCTCCTTCGTGCAGCGCAGGAAGGAGCTCGAGAACGCCAAGAAGCTGGTGGCCGATCTCGGCGTGAAGACGCCCTCGGTGTTCCAGCGGGTCCGCTACCTGTCGGGCGGCAATCAGCAGAAGGTGGCGGTGGGGAAATGGCTCGCCTCCGACTCCGACTTCTACATGCTCGACGAGCCGACGAAGGGCGTCGACGTGGGCGCCAAGCGCGACATTTTCCAGCTCATCCAGAAGCTGGCCGCGGACGGGAAGGCCGTTCTCTACGCATCGTCCGAGATCAACGAGATACTCGCCATTACGGATCGAGTCTACGTGATGTACAACGGTCGCTTCGCCGCCGAACTCGTCACCGAAAAGACCAGCGAGGAAGAAATCCTCTACTACGCCGCGGGAGGCAAGAAATAATGCCGGACATTCAGAGCAAAGCCAAGCGAAAGGGCCTGATCACGGGATTCCTCACGAAATGGGCCTCGATCATAGCCCTGGTCGTCGTCTTCGCGTTCTTCGCGATAAAGATGCCCGCGATGTTCCTCACGAGCAGCAACATGATCACGATCCTCAGGGCGATCTCGGTGACGACGATCATCGCGATCGGCCTCACCATCACGCTGGCCGTGGGCGGTTTCGACCTGTCCTCCGGCTCGATGGCGACGATGTCGGGCTCGCTCGTCATCAGCTTCTTCGTGTGGTACAAGATGAGCATGTGGGAGGCGATCCCCCTGGCGATCATCCTGACCATGGGGCTCACGCTGGTCACGATGTTCCTGATCGTGAAGTGCAAGATACCCGACCTCCTCGCCACGCTCGCGATGATGTTCACGCTCGACGGCGTCAGCCTCACCTATTCGGGCGGCGGCGCGGTCAGCGAGGGCATGCCCCGCGCGAACGGCGCTGAGACCTTCGGCAAGATTCCTAAGATGTTCAAGGACATGGGGCAGGCGCCGACGATCATCATCATCATGATCGTGATCGTGGTCGTGATCCATATTTTCCTGACCTACACGAAATACGGCAGGTACATCTACGCCGTGGGCGGGAACAAGGAAGCCGCGCGCCTCTCCGGCATACCGGTCAAGAACTACAGGGTGTTCGCGGGCATGCTCGCGGCCGTGTTCATCGGCCTGGGCGGCATCCTCGTGGCGTCGCGCAACATGTCGGCGCAGATACAGGGCGCGGCGGGCTACGCGATGCCGGCCATCTCGGCGGTCTTCATCGGGCGATCGGTGGCGGGCGCCGACAAGCCCAACGCCTTCGGCACATTCATCGGAGCCTCGCTCGTCGGAATACTGGAGAACGGCCTCATCATGATGTCGGTCCCCTATTACTCGCTCAACGCCGTCAAGGGCGTAGTGCTGGCCTTCGCGCTCGCCTCGACCTACTACTCGAGCAAGGGCGAGAACTGAGCCGCGGAGAAGGGGAGAAGGCACCATGTCGAAATTCGACCATCATTTCCGGATGTCCGAGGCCGAGGCGGCCGAGTACGCGGCCGAGAAGCTCGAGATGTTCGCCGGGGCGCGCGCCCTGGAGTGCTCCGAGATAGGCGACGGCAATATCAACTACGTGTTCAGGGTGCGCGATCCGGAGAGCGGGCGTTCGGCCATCGTGAAGCAGGCGGACGCGAGCACGCGGTCGGGAACCCGCGTGCTCGGCTTCGACCGCAACAGGATCGAGACCGAGATACTCCAGCTGGAGGGGCGCTACGCTCCCGGGCTCGTGCCCAAGGTCTACTTCTACGATCCCGTGATGTCCTGCGTCTGCATGGAGGATCTGTCCGACCACGTCATACTCCGCTACGAGTTCATAGCGCACAAGCGCTTTCCGCGCCTGGTCGAGGATATAACCGACTTCATGGTCCTGACCCTGGTGCCGACGCTGGACGTGGTCGTCGACCCTGCCGAGAAGAAGGAGCTGGTGAAGCGCTACACGAACCCGAATCTCTGCGCGATCACCGAGCAGCTCGTCTACACCGATCCCTACACCAACGCCTCGGGGCGCAACAAGGTTTTTCCCCCGAACGCCGAGTTCGTGGAGAGGGAGATCTACGGCGACGCCGACCTGCATTTCGAGGTGGCCAAGCTCAAGTACAAGTTCATGAACGACGCGCAGGCGCTCATCCACGGCGACCTGCACTCGGGATCGATCTTCGCCAGGCAGGATTCGACGAAGGTGATCGACCCGGAATTCGCCTTCTACGGGCCGATCGGCTACGATCTCGGCAACGTGGTGGGGAATTTCTGCTTCGCCTGGGCGAACGCTGCGATGACGATGGGCGATCCCGCCGAGCGGGAATCGTACATCGCGTGGCTGGACGGGGCGATCGCCGGAACCATCGATCGGTTCGCTCTCAAGTTCAGGGCCCTCCTCGAGGCCAAGGCAGGAGACAGGATCGCCCGCGGCGCGCGCTACGCGCGATGGTTCACCGACACCATCCTCGAGGACGCCGCGGGCGTCGCGGGGCTGGAGATGATAAGGCGCACGGTGGGCGTCGCCAAGGTGGCCGACATGACGCGCATCGCTGACGAGGCCGCGAGGGCGAAGGCCGAGCGGCTCGTCATGCTCTGCGCCAAGGATTTCATACTACGCAGGGACGCGTACCTGACGGGCGGGTCCTATGCGCGCAGGCTTCACGAAGCTCTGGAAACGCTGTCGCGTTGACCGCGGCGCGACGATGGGAGAGATTGATATGGACACTTTACGCAGCATGAGGGAGAAAGTGCTCGAGATAACGCTCCGCGCCTACGGCGAGGGGCTCTTCGCGGGCACGAGCGGCAACCTGAGCATGTGCGACGATTCCAGGAAGTTGGTCGCCATCACGCCGAGCGGCGTCCGCTACGAGACGATGACGGCCGACGACATCATGGTGATCGACATGGACGGCGCGATCGTCGCGGGGCCGCACAAGCCCTCCTCCGAATGGCGCATGCACACGATGATCCTCAGGGCGCGCCCGGACGTCGGCTCCGTGGTGCACACGCATTCGCCCTACGCCACCAGCTTCGCGGTGGTCGGTTCCGCGGTGCCGCCCATACTCATCGAGATGGTCGGCTTCCTCGGCGGAGACATCCCCGTGGCGGACTTCGAGATGCCCGGATCGGCGGAGCTTGGCGCCGGCGCCCTGAAATCGCTCGAAAAGCGGCACGCCTGCCTGTTGAGCAATCACGGCGTCATCGCCATCGGCAAGAACATCGACCAGGCTCTCATCAGGGCCGAGTATGTCGAGGACGCGGCGAAGATATATTCTCTTTCCCTTCAGGCGGGCAAAGCCCGGCTCGTGCCGGACGAGCCCCTTCGGAAGATGAAGGCGAAGTTCGGGATCAGGGACTGATCCGGAGGGATCGCGAGGAGGGCGGAATGGCGGTATACAAATATTTCGGGCCGGGGTGCAGCATGTTCGGCTATGGCTGCGTGGAGGGCTTGGGCGAGGAGCTTTCGCGGAGGGCTTACGAAAAGGCCCTCGTCGTCACCGACAAGTCGATTGTCGAGCTGGGGATCGCGGCGAAGATTATCTCGGTGCTGGACGGCGCCGGCATCGGCCACGCCATCTTCTCCGAGGTGAAGCCCAACCCGACCGTGGCGAACGTAAAGGCGGGCCTGGCCCTGCTGAAGGCGGAGGGCTGCGACTTCATCGTGACGATCGGCGGCGGCTCCAGCCACGACTGCGGCAAGGCGATCGGGATACTGGCGGCCAACGGCGGCGAAGTGGAAGACTACAAGGGCGTGGACAAGAGCGCGAAGAAATCCCTCGACATCGTGGCCGTCAACACCACGGCGGGCACGGGGAGCGAGTGCACGCGCGCCTATGTGATCTCCGACGAGGAGAAGCGGACCAAGACGGGCATCAAGGACAGGAACGCCCTGGCGACGATAGCGGTCAACGACCATTCGCTCATGATGAGCCTTCCCAAGAAGTTGACCGCGGCCACCGGCATGGACGCCCTCGTCCACGCCGTGGAGTGCTATATCTCGAAGAACGGATTCATGCTCACTTCCGAGCTCGCGTTGGCCGCCATCCGCTGCGTGTTCTCCTGGCTGCCCGAGGCGGTCCGGAGCCCCTCGAACGAGAGGGCGAGGGAGGGCATGGCGGTGGCCGAGTACCTCGCGGGGCTCGCCTTCGGCAACGGCGGCGTGGGCATGGTGCATGCCACCTCGCACCAGCTCAGCGCGATCTACGACCTTCCGCACGGGCTCTGCAACGCGATCCTCCTGCCGCCGGTCATGCGCTTCAACAAGCGCGCCGCCGCGGGTAAACTGGCCGAGATAGGGCGGTTCCTGAGGCCCCTCGAGGCTGAGGGCAAGGACGACGAGACGATGGCCGATCTCGCCATCGCCGAGTTCGAAAGGCTTTCGGCGGAAATCGGCACGCTCGTCCGCCTGCGGACGCTCGGCGTCAAGGAAGAGGATTTCGGGCTCCTGGCCGAAAAGGCGCTCATGGACGGGTCCATGGGGAACAATCCCGTGCAGCCGACCGTCCAGGACGTGATGGATGTGCTCGCGAGCGTCTACTGACGCGCGCTTCATGGAGGAATGCGATGGCTATCGAAAGGGCTGACAAGGATCTGGCGTTCATGCTCCGCTACGAGAACGTGGCTTGGTACGACGGCGCCGAAGTGCGGATCCTCGACCGGCGGATCTATCCCGCGCGCGTCGAATTCGTGCGTTGCGCGACGCACCGCGAGGTGGCCCAGGCCATCAAGGACATGGTGACGCAGAGCGGCGGGCCCTACCTCGCCGCGGCGATGGGCATGGCCCTGGCCGCCAGGGAGGCGAGGGGGCTCGACGACAAGGCTTTCAGGGCTTACATGGAGGACGCGGCCTACACGCTTTCGCACGCGAGGCCCACGACCATGGCGCGGATGATCGGCATCACGAAGGGCTGCCTCGCCGCCGCGTGGAAGGCGCTCGACGAGGGGAAGCCCGCCGACGAAGGCGTCCTGGAGCATGCCGTCGCCACCATCGACGCCCGCTATCGGAAGAGCGCCCAGTCGGCGAAATTCCTCGTCGACATGTTCCCCGACAACGGTACGGTGATGACGCAGTGCTTCGCCGAGACCATCGTGGGCACGATGCTCAGAGAGTGCAGGGCTCGCGGCAAGGCGATCAAGGTGATCTGCCCCGAGACGCGCCCCTATTTCCAGGGCGCGCGCCTCACCGCCAGCGTGGTCAAGGACATGGATTTCGACGTGACCGTCATCACCGACAACATGCCCGGCTACGCCATGAAGGCGAAGAAAGTCGATGTCTTCACCTCGGCGGCCGACGTCATCTGCATGGACGGGCACATCGTGAACAAGGTGGGCACCTTCCAGATCGCCTTGGCGGCGCGCTACTGGGGCATCCCCTATTTCGTCACGGGCACGCCCGATCCCAAGCACCCCACCATCGACACCGTCGAGATCGAGGAGCGCGACCCCGCCGACGTGCTGTCGGCGATGGGCGTGCGCACGGCGATGGAGGGAGTCGGCGGATTCTATCCGGCCTTCGACATCACGCCGCCCAAGCTCTGCGACGGCGTCGTGACGGACAAGGGCATATTCCCGCCGCACGACGTTGCGCGATATCACCAGAAGGGGAACGCGGAACTCTAGCGGAAATCCGCGGCGGGAACCCCGCCGATCTTCGGGCAAGGAAAATCGATCGCATGAAAAGCGCACAACGTCAACCACAGGCGCGCAGGACCCTCATTCTCTGCTTCGGCGCGCTCATGATGCTCTTCAGCGGACTCATCTACGGCTGGTCCATCTTCGTCTCCCCCCTGGAAAAGGCTTTCGGCTGGAACAGGGGACAGACCTCCTTCGTGTTCACGCTTTCCATGAGCGTCTCGATACTCGGGCAGATCACGGGAGGCTTCTTCGTGGCCAAGCGCCGGCAGCGCGCGATACTGAGGGTCGCCGCGGTCCTCCTCGCGGCCGGCGCGTCGACGCGTTTCGGCAGCCCGAAGATGCTGGCCCCGGTGGGTGGCGAGCCGCTGCTCCGAAGGGTCGCCCGGGCCTTCGTCGAGGCCGGCTTCGCCGAGGTCGCCGTCGTCCTCGCCCCGGGCGCCGCCGC
>JAJTBU010000023.1 GCA_021286735.1 bacterium | reverse complement strand
TCGATGAGGCGGGAGAAGATCACGTTCGAAGTGATGGTGGAATCCAGGCCGAGCCGCGAGAAATGCAGGATCTGGAAAGGCTGCCCGCCCACCGAACCGGGCGTGACGTTGGAGAAGAAGTAGCCGATGATGTTGTTGTAGAGGCCGTCGCGGAAGGACGCCTTGATGCCGAAGCGCGAGAATACGAGCTTGTAGCGGAACGTGTCGATGAGATAGGCGACCATGATCGCCAGGAAGGGGACGAGGAAGGTGACGACCGAGACTCCGGTGAAGGCGGTTTTGAATTCCTCCGAGTCGATGAAGAGACCCATGAAGGTATTGATGAGCAGGCCGGCGAGGATGGCGAGGAAGACGCCGCGGAGGAGCTCTTCTCTTTCGCCGCGATTCCGCTGTCTTTTTCCATAACAGGAATATACAATACACTCTAGTGGGCTTGGCAAGTAGGAGCAAAACGGGAGGTTGTATGAGGCTTCGAAGCATCTGCGCGGCCATGTTGGCGGCCGCCTGCGTGGCGCTGCCGCTCTCCGCGGGCGCCGAGGGCATCGAGTTCGCGCTGAACGGGATTCGCTTCAACAACGCGCTGCTGGGGGGACTTCCCGTCCCGTCGGGGGCCGATGTCGAATTCCGCGTTCCCGTGGCGGCCGACGCGCTGCTTTTCACCGTCCGCCTCGCGGGCGGCTACGAGGACAGGCTCATCCTGCGCGACGACACGGGCGCCCCGATCGCCAAGCCTAAGTCTTTCGACGCTTCCGACAAGACCAACTGGTTCCATTGGCCGAACGCCCAGGCGGACCTGGGCATCCTCTACAGGCCTCTCGGCTCGGAAAAGCCGAGGGTCGAACTCTTCGCCATGGCCCGTGGGCGCTGGGAGGCCAACTCCCCCGACCTGTCCACGAGCGTTTTTCCCGATGCCCGGGGCCTGCTGGACCTCTCGCTGATGGGCGGCGCCGGCGTCGACGCGGTTGAAACGAATCCCCGCCGCTCCAAGAGCGGCTACGGCGGCGAAATTTCTTTTGAGTACGGCCCTTCGGCGCTCGCCCTCTCCGGCGGGACCGATTTCTATCGCCTGTCCGCCAACCTCGAAGGCTACCTCCCCCTCTTCAGCGCGGGAAGCTCGGACCTCGGCGCGGTCTCCGCCTACGCCGCGGGCTACCTCGCCGGCGACTGGGCCGGCGGATCGGCCATCCCCCTCTACGTGCTGACGAGCTTCGGGGGCAGGCAGCTGCGCGACGGGCTCGGCGACTCCATCCGCGGCTACCAGGGCTGGGGCTACGAGGCGACCGCCAAGGCCGAGGCCTCGGTCGACCTGCGCCTGGCCGGGCCGGCCCTCTTCGGCGTGGCGGGCTTGCGGCCGATGGCCTATCTCTTCGGCGACGCGGGGTATTTCGGCGGGCTCGATCGCTGCGCCGCGATAAGCGACAAAGACGGGCTCCTTCTCTCCGCGGGCGCCGGTGTCGCGCTGGACATCTTCGACTTCGTCTATCTCGGCGCACGGGCGGGCTACAAGTTCCCCGTGGACGATCCGCTCTATTCGACCTACACTCCCGGCGGCGACAAGTTCTTCTGGAACGTCACCTTTCTCCTGCATTTCTAGGGGGGCGGAGCGAGGAATCCCCGGCGTCGGCCACAGTCGGAGCCGGGGACGAAAGTCGACATGGCCAATAATATTTATCGATATATATATTGTCTTATCTATATTTTCGTGTTATATATCTCCCGCTCGGGTTGTAAGCCCGAGATCATTGCTTTGGGGGATAATCGTATGAACAGGAAGATCGCAGCATTCTTCGCCGTCTTCGCGCTCGTCGGGTCGGCGGCTTTCGCCCAGACCGCGACGAAGTATTTCGTAGCCCACCAGGGCGGCTATGTCGGCGCCGCCACCGTCAGCGTCGGAAAGTCCGGCGTCGTCGCCGCCGCCTCTATCGAAGAGTGGCAGGGTCCGGGCGGCTGGGCCGAGAACAACTCCGCCGACGGCAAGGCCATCGTCGATGGCGCCGTGGTCCGCACTCCCGATCCCTTCGCCAACCTCACCAGCACCGATCCCGAGATCAAGGGTTACATGTTCTACATTCTCAACGATCCGACCGGAAAGGGTCCCGGCGTCTGGTCCCAGTTCACCCCCGGCGCCAAAGGCTTCACCAGGCCCGCCCGCCAGTACGAGCGCGACTTCGAAGGCCTCATGTCCAACCCGATCCGCGCCGCCGCCTACGTCAAGGCAGCCCGCGAGGACAAGCTCGTCAACGTGAAGATCGACGGCACCAAGGTCATCGTCGGCAAGAAAGCCTCCGAGACCGTTCACTACGGCGCGATGAACAAGGCCGACAAGAACGCGAACTACATGCCCCTCACCAAGGACTCGATCGGCTACCGCTATAACTACGCGGCCATGCTCGCCTTCTTCAAGGCCAACCCGACCGCCGATTTCGCGGCCGCCCAGCTCAAGAAGGCCACGATCAAGCTCGTCGAGGACAAGAACGTCGACGCGGGCGCCAACGCCGCCGACTACGTGGCCGCCACGGACGATGTCTACGTCGTGGCCGATGCCGTGACCGGCGCCACCTATTCCGACTTCCAGCACTACTCGCTGGAACTCCAGACCGCCTACAAGATGGCGATCGCCGACCAGATCGTTAAGTTCTAAGAGTGCCGCGCGGCGCGGCAGCGCCGCGAAGCAGCCCCCCGCGTGGGGCGCGCCAAAAAGCAGGGGCCGCCCGTTTCCGATGATCGGAAACGGGCGGCCCCTTTTCGCTGCGGCGCGGTCATTCCAGCAAATCGAGAGCATCCGCAGAGCCACATTCTCTCCGATTTGACAAGGGAATTATCCTGTGAGAAACTGCTTAACTATAAAAATGAATTCTAGAATGGATAGCACAAGCAATGTAGAGCATTCCTGGACGGGAAACTCAGTAGAAACACCTTGGAATGACTATTCTTTCACCACGACCGGCCATCAGATCCTCTTCTGGGTATGTGATCTTTCAAGATGGCGCCGAGACTCAAGATTGACCAGCCCGAACTTTTTGGAGGCGAGGAATGAGCGATAATACTCTCCCCATTCCCCCCGATACCGATTTTCGTTTTTTTGTTGCCGAAGATGGCAGGACGCACATCTCTGTCAGGCTAGAGGCTGAAACGGTTTGGCTAAGTCAGAAGGCAATGGCTGAACTTTTTGCAAAAGATGTACGGACAATTAATGAACACATTCAAAACATTCTAGAAGAAAAGGAATTAGGGCCAGTGGCAACTATCCGGAATTTCCGGATAGTTCAGCAGGAGGGTGGCCGCCAGATCTCGCGGGATGTAGAGCACTACAATCTTGAGATGATTCTTGCTGTCGGCTATCGGGTTCGATCATCCAGGGGCACGCAGTTCCGACGCTGGGCAACCGCGCTTCTCAAAGAATATGTCATCAAAGGTTTCGTCATGGATGACGAGCGCCTCAAGGCTGGTACAACTTGGGGCAAGGACTACTTCGACGAACTACTCGAGCGTATTCGCGATATCAGGAGTTCGGAGAAACGGGCCTACCAGAAGATTCGGGACATCTTCACGCTTGCCGCTGATTACGACCCTTCCGCCTCGGAGACTGTCGAGTTCTTCAGGATCATCCAAAACAAGCTTCATTGGGCTATCACCGGCAAGACAGCGCCTCAGCTGATAGCCGAACGTTCCGATCCTTCAAAGCCGAATATGGGCCTCACGAGCTGGGCTGGTGCTAAGGTCCGCAAGGCTGATGTTGCCGTGGCAAAGAACTACCTCGATCATGGCGAACTTGAATCGCTCAACCGAATTGTGGCCATGTACCTGGATTATGCGGAGGATCAGGCCAAGAGAAATCGATTGGTCTACATGAAGGACTGGCGGGCCAAGCTCGATGCATTCCTTCGTTTCAACGATCGTGCCGTGCTCGACAATCCTGGCTTGATCTCTATGGAAGTGGCGAAAGCGCTTGCGGAAGAAAGGTATGAGGAGTTCAGCCGCCATAGGCTCGCCGAAGAAACCGAGGCTGAAATAAAAGAAGATATAAAAAAACTGGAGTCCTACCATGAGTGATCATTCTTGCCAAGAAGACCGTTGCCGAAGAGTGGCGCAGTCATGCCACTGCTTTCAATAGCAAACTGGACCGCTCCGAGAAGGGTAGGCCGTGGTCACGGCAAAGGCACACACTTGTTAATTACCGTGGTGTGTTTTGTCATAGCATAGAATAACAGGAAGAGAGGCTCCCATACTGCACGCTCGAAAAAAAGCGCCCCTCTGGGCGCTTTTGTTGCCGGCAGTGGGACTTGAACCCACAAGCCCTCGCGGGCAGCAGATTTTGAGTCTACCGTGTATGCCATTTCACCATGCCGGCGTCGCAGAAAACTTGTACTATATTCATTCCGCCGCGTCAATACTGGCAAAATTCGGTTTTCGCCGGCGCGGCCGGCCATTCCGGCTTACCCGCGCTTGCCTGCGCCGCCTGCGCAGGATAAAATTCCTCGGAATTTCGCCGCAGCGCGAACATAGGCTTTCCGACGCCAAGGGGGGATTCGGCATGGATTCGATGCTGTCGTGGGGATTGGACGTCGTCCGGAAGGTCCAGGCCGCCTTGGGCCCCGGTTTCGAGACGCCGATGAAGATCGTCACCTTTCTCGGCTCGGAGTACTTCGCGCTCGCGGCGCTGCCGTTGATATATTGGTGCGTCGACCGCCGCAAGGGCACGAGGATCGGGATCGTCGTGCTCCTCTCGGCTTTCATCAACCTCTGGTGCAAGCTTCTCCTGGGCCAGCCCCGCCCCTACGACCTCGATCCCTCGGTGGGCCGCGCCCGCGAGACGACCTTCGGCCTGCCCTCGGGGCACGCCCAGACCAGCATAACCTTCTGGGGATTGATGCTCACCGTGCTGCCGCGGGCGCTCGGCATCGTCCTTGTCGTCGTCCTGCCCCTGCTCGTCGGACTGTCCCGCCTCTATCTCGGCGTCCATTTCCCCACGGACCTCCTCGGCGGCTGGCTGCTCGGCGGCGCCATGCTCGGGCTCTTCTTCGGGCTCCGCGGCAGGATAGAGCCCGCGCTCGCCAAGCTCGACCTGCGCGCCAAGCTCCTCCTCGTCGCGGCGGTCTCCTTTCTGATGAACCTGCTCATGCCCGGCGACACCTCGCTTTCGGGCGTCTTCCTGGGCAGCTCGGCGGGGTTCGTCTTCGTGAATCACGATCTGCGCTTCGACGCGGGCGGCACCTTCCGCAGGCGCGCGCTCCGCTATCTTTTGGGCATCGCCGCCACCGCGGCGCTCTATCTGGGGCCCAAGCTTCTCATCGGCGACGCCTTTTCGGCCCAGGCCCAGCTAATCCGCTTCCTGCGATACGGCATCGTGGGAATCTGGGTGGCCTACGGCGCGCCGTGGTGCTTCGTAAAGCTCAAGCTCGTCGAACTCGAGAAGGAAGGGGCGGCGGCGCGGCCCGCGGCCGAGGCCTGAGCCGCGACATCCGCTGCCCCGGCGGACCGCCGCGGCCATTGGCCCCGGCTCGCCCGCCCTCGCGGGCGCTACTCGCTCAGCGTGTAACCCTTGTTCGTCAGACTGAAAATCTTGTTGGCGCCGGGGCTCAGGAAGACCCGGTCCTTGTCGTCGACGAAGATCGCGTAGACGCCGGGGAGGCTCTTCACCAGCTTCATGCCGTTCTCGAGCCCCAAGGCGAAGACCGAGGTGGAGAGGCCGTCGGCGTCGATGCTGCGCTCGGTGATGATGGAGACGGATACGAGGCCGTTCGTCACGGGATAGCCCGTCTTCGTGTCGAGGATGTGGTGGTAGCGCACGCCGTTCTCTATGAAGAAGCGCTCGTAGATGCCCGAGGTGACCACGGTCATGCTCTTTCCCGTCACCAGGCCCAGGTATTCGCCCCGGTCCGACTTCGGGTCCTGCACGCCGACGCGCCAGGCCGAGCCGTCCTTCTTGGCGCCGTAGACCAGCACGTTGCCGCCCAGGTCGATCACCGCCGCCTTGACCTTGTGGCGCTCGCAGATGGCGGCGATCTCGTCGGCGGAGTAGCCCTTGGCGATCGCCCCGAGGTCGAGGCGCATCCCCGGCGTCTTCAGCCGCACCGTGAGGTTCTTGGGGTCCATCTCGACCTTCCGGTAATCGATGAGCTTGACGGCCGCGGCGATCGCCTCCTTGGGAGGCACCTTGGCGCCTTCGGAGCCGATGTTCCACAGCTTGACGAGGGGGCCCACCGTCGGGTCGAAGCCGCCCTGGGTGAGCTTGGCGTAATCGAGCGCCTTGGAGATCACGAAGAAGGTGTCGGCCGACACCTTTACGGGAGCGGCTCCGCCGGCCGCGGCGTTGATGGCGGCGATCTCGGTGCCGTCCTTGTTCGCGCTCATGCGGTCCTCGATCTGCCTGAGGCGATCGAATATCTCGTCGTTCGTCTTGGTCGAGCCGCCCTCGATGAGGCGGATGGAGCAGACCGTCCCGAGGACGTAGTCGGTCCTGGAGACCTCGCCCTGCGCGCGGGGGGCGCAGGCGGAAAAGAAAAGGACGGCGGCGAGCGCCATCAGAATATGCTTCATACTGTATATACCTCGTTCAAAGTAGTCTTTCAGAAGGAAAGTTCCCGGCCGATCGTCGTCCTCGGACCGTGGCCGGGGTACACCGCCGTTTCCGGAGGGAGGGCGGCCAGGCGGGCCAGGCTGGCCTGGAGGGCCGAGGGATCGCAGTCGGGGCCGTCGGTCCTGCCGACGCCGTCGCGGAAGAGCGTGTCGCCCGAAATGAGGGAGGCCGATTCCGCCTCGTAGAGGCAGATCGAGCCCGCGCTGTGCCCCGGCGTGTGGATGACGCGGAAGGCCGTACCGGGGATGAGGTCGCCGTCGGCCAGGAGGAGGCCCGCCTCGGGCATGCCTTTCCAATAGCCGCGGAAAAAGCCCGGCGCCCCGATAGCGTCGAAGAGCGCCGCGTTCGTGGCTTCGCCCCGGGCTCCGAGGTAGTGGGCGTCCTGGGCGTGGATCGCGATGCCGGGCGGGCTGCCCACCCAGGCGGCGAGCAGGGCGGGGATGGCCGCCGTATGGTCGAGGTGCCCGTGGGTGAGCACGATCCAGGATACGGCGATTCCCTTATCGGCGATAAAGCGCAGGATGGCGTCGGCGTCGTCGCCCGGGTCGACGAGGAAGCCCGCGCCCCCCGTCTCCACTGTATAGGCGTTCTCGCCTATGGGGCCGACGCGGAGACGCTCGATGCGCGTCGTCACTCCTCCTGCTCCTGCTCGGGGCTCGGTTCCTGATCCTTTTCCTGGGATTGTTCGCCCCGCTTCTTGGCGGGCTTGATCTCGATGGGCCTGCCCCGGAAATCGGCGCCGTCGGCGGCGGCCACGATCTTCTCCGCCAAGGCCTCCGGCACGTCGATGAAGGAGTAGTTGTCGAAGAGGTGGACCCGGCCGAGCTCCTCGCTGTCGATGCCGGCCTTTTCGCCGATCATGACCCGGAGTTCCTGGGGGCGGAGTCGCTGGCGCTTGCCCATGGAGACGAAGAGGGGCACCATTCCGACACTGGAGCGGCGCTGCTGGCCTTGGGCGGAGCCTTCGGCGGGAGCCTGGCCCTGGCGCGAGCCGGAGGCCTGGGCTGGCGCCTTCTCGGCGCCGGGGGCGGCCGGCTGGCGCTTGGGAGCCCTGGCTTGGACAGGCTCTTTGGCCGCCCTGGCCGCGGGGGCGGGCGCTGTCTCTTTCGCGGCTTTTAGGGCGGGGACTGAGGGTTTCTGGGGCTGGGCGCGCGCGATGCCGGCGGCGCGCAGGATGAGCAGGGCTGCCGCGTAGGAACGCAGATGAAGCGGGATGCGTTTCCGAAAAATCGACCGGACCTGGGTGAGCGCCTCGGGGGCGGTCGGCGAGCGGAGCTCGGCGAGGATACCGTCGAGGAAGGCGTTCAGGGCCTCCTCGGGTATTTTATTGTTCGCAGATTCAATGGGCACGTGGTTCTCCTTAAACCGTGACTCGAAGCTGTCCTATTCTGCAACAAAGATACAATCGGGACAAGCACATAGGGCGGTAAACCAGGCGCATTTCCGCTCTGCGGGGGCCTGTCCCGGCCATAGCCTACGGCGCGGCCTATGGGGTAGAATGAATGCCGACCGGCGGATCCCCGCTCGACGGGGCGACCGAGCCGGCGGCGCGACGAAGGGAGTGGCACATGGCGTTCGAATCCTATCCGGTCTGTCTCTGCCTCACGGGCAAGACCCTCGCGGCGAACCTTGCCGCCGTCGACGCGCACCGCTCGCAGGTCGACCTGATAGAGCTGCGCGCCGACTGCCTCGATCCTTCCGAGAAGTTCATCCTGCGCTCCTTCCCCGAGCGCGCGGGCCTGCCCTGCATCCTCACCGTGCGCCGCCGCAGCGACGGCGGCTTCTTCGAAGACGGCGAGGGCGTGCGACTGGTGATGATCGCCAAGGCCCTGACCTACGCCCGCGCGGACGCGAGCGCCAACTTCGCCTACGTCGACCTGGAGAGCGACTTCCACATGACGGCCATCGAGGAGGCCTGCCGCACCTTCGGCACGCGGATCATCCGATCGCGCCACTACATCGAAGGCATGCCCGAGGACCTGGACGCAGCCTGGGAGCCCCTGGCCCAGGAGGAGGACGAGATACCCAAGCTCGCGGTGACGCCGCGCAGCGCGAGCGATCTGGGCCGCCTGATCGCCTGGAACGCGACCCTGCCCAAGAGGGAACGCCTCGTCATCGGCATGGGCGAATACGGCGTGCCCTCCAGGATACTCGCCCAGCAGCTCGGTTCCCTGTTCTGCTACACGAGCGCAGGCGGCGCGGGGCTTCCTATCGCCGCGCCCGGCCACCTCAGCGCCTCGACCTACATCAACACCTATCGAGCCAAGGAGACGGGGCCGGCATCCTCGCTCTACGCCCTCCTCGGCGGCATGTCCATCCTGAACTCGCTCTCGCCCCAGCTGCACAACGCGGCCTTCCGCGCCATGGGCAAGGACGCCCTCTTTTTCCCCATGCCCTCAGCGTCGATCGAGGAAGCCCTGCGGAACATGGAACTCCTGGGCGCAAAGGGCGCGGCGATCACCGTCCCGCTCAAGGAGGACGTCCTTCCCTACCTGGCCTCGGTGTCGACCGACGTGCAGCGGATCGGGGCCTGCAACACCCTGATCGCCACGGAGAAGGGCTGGGCCGGCTACAACACCGACGCCGACGGCTTCGAGCGCAGCGCCCTGGAGTTCCTGGGCCGCGAGGACTTCAAGGGCCTTCGCGTCACCCTGATCGGCGCCGGCGGCGCCGCGAAATCGGTGGCCCTCTCCCTCTCGCGCAAGGGGGCCGAGTGCGTCATCCTCAACAGGACGATCTCCGTGGCCCGCCAGCTTGCCCGCAAGTACGGCTTCATCTGGGGCCCCTTGGACGACCGCGCCCTCGACATCGTCTCCAAGTATTCCGACCTGATCGTCCAGGCGACGAGCGTGGGCATGGCGGGGGGCGTCCAGGGCGACCCCCTCGAGTTCTACGAGTTCAGCGGCAAGGAGAGGGTTTTCGACCTGATCTACAAGCCGGAGAAGACCGCCCTGCTCGCGCGCGCCGAAGCCGCGGGCTGTCAGACCATGAACGGATACAAGATGCTCCGCTACCAGGCAAGCGGACAGTACAAGCTTTGGATGAGCGAAATTCCGCCGCGCGACCTCTACTAAAGGCGCGACGGGATGCTTCCCTCATCGATGCGAAACCGCCCGGCCGACCGCGCCGGGCTCCATAGGAGAGCATAATGGCGAAATCCGCCTTTGCCGCCATCGTCGGAAGGCCCTCGTCGGGCAAGTCCACGCTTTTGAACGCCCTCTGCGGGGCCAAGGTGTCGATCGTGTCGCCGGTGCCGCAGACGACCAGGAACACAGTGCGGGGCATCGTGAACAGACCCGCGGGCCAGATCGTCTTCCTGGACACGCCCGGCTTCCACATCTCGGAGAAGAAGCTCAACCTCAGGCTGCGCGACCTCGTCCTGCGCGCCCTGGCGGACGCGGACATCGTGGTCTACCTGATCGACGCGACGCGCGAGCCCGGCCCCGAGGAGGAAGTGCTCGCCAAGGCGCTCCAGGGCGTCGCGCTGCCGATGATCGCCGCGATCAACAAGATCGACGACCATGAGGCCCTGCCCGACCGGGCTGCGGCCTTCGTCGCCGAGCAGCTGCCCCAGGCCACCATACTGAGGCTCTCCGCCAAGGAGGGCGCGGGGCTCGACGAGCTGCTCGAGGCCCTGCTGGGCGCCGCCCAGGAAGGCCCCGCCTGGTACCCCGAGGAATACTACACGGACCAGGAACCGGTCTTCCGCATGGCGGAGATCATCAGGGAGAAGATCATCCTCCACACCAGGGAGGAGCTTCCCCACGCGGTTTTCGTCGATTTCACCGACTCGAGGAAGCTTGACGACGGCGGCATAGAGGCCAACTACGACATCGTGGTGGAGCGCGAGAGCCAGAAGGGCATCGTGATAGGCAAGGGCGGGGCGATGATCAAGAAGATCCGCGAGGAGGCCGAGGCCGATCTGGCGGAACTATTCGACTACACGGTCAAGCTCAGGCTCCAGGTGCGGGTCGATCCCTCCTGGAAGCACGACGACAAGAGGCTGGACAGCCTGATTTTCTGAAGGCGGCGGCTTCGGGCTGAGCGGCGCCGAAGGCTCGCCGCGGCTGAGGCGCGGCGGCAGAAAGCGGGCGCGCCGCCTAGCCGCAGATCACTTTCTTGTAGCGCTCCGGCATGCCCTCGAAGCCCTTTTCCAGACACTCCGAAAAGGCTTTGCCCGCCTGGGGAAAGACCGCGCTGTTGAGCAGCTCGCGCTCAGCGCCGCTGAAGTCCGAGAGCACGTAGCCCGCCACGTCGTCGTGGGCCGGTCGGCCGATGCCGAAGCGGAGCCGCGCGAAATCCCGCGTGCCGAGGTGCTTCTCCATCGAGCGGAGGCCGTTGTGGCCGCCCAGTCCCCCCGAGAACTTGAAACCGAAGGCGCCGAAGGCCATCTCCAGCTCGTCGTGGACGGCCAGTACCTCGGCGGGCTCCAGGCGGTAGAAGCGCATCAGCTCGCCGACGCTCTCGCCAGAATTGTTCATGTAGGTTTCGGGCTTGAGGAACCAGACCCGCCCGCCCTCGAGTTCGCGCGAGGCCACCTTGCCCTTGAACTTGCGCTCCCACGAGAGGTTTCCCGCGAAGGGGAGGGCTTCGAGGAACTGCCAGGCGACGTTGTGGCGGTTGCCCGAGTATTCTTTGCCGTAATTGCCTAGGAAGGCGTAGAGTCTGATCATTTCGATGATTCCTCGCTGGGGCCTGCGAGTGCTACTATAGCGCATCGGCGCGTCCCTGATGAAGGGGCGGCGCCGCCGATCGCCAAGGGGATGGAAGGCTATGGATATCGTCGATATTGAAGTGACGCGCGAGGTGGGTGGCCATGCCGGCGGGAACGGGCATGGCGCGATGGCGATTCTGGCGCTGCGCTGCGCGCGCGACGCCGTGGCCGGCGAGCCGCTCTCGCTCGTGGCCGAGCTGGACATAGCGGATCTTTGCGCCATGGCGGGGCCGGCGATGGGCGAGGCTGGCGGCCAGGGCGACGCCGCGGCACTCGGGGATGCGGCGGCCCTGCTCGACCCGCGGCGGCGCTTGGTCCTGGCAAACGGCTGGCAGTCCTGGTCCTTCGCGGGCGAACTGGCGGCGGGAGAGCGCCCCCGCCGCGCGCTTTTAAAACCCCAGCTGAACCTCTTCGTCGACCACCCCGCCGAGGCGGCCGTCCGCGAAATGGCGCGTCGGGGACGGCAAACCCCCGCCGGCGCGCGCGGTCCCGCCATAATCTCCCACTTTTTCGCGGTGTTGCGCGCCGGCTGCGCGCGGCTGGCCCTCGTGTCGCTCGGCGCCGAAGAAAGCGCGGCGAAGGCCGCGGGGCAAACCGCTTGCAGGCCCCTGCCCCCGGTCACTTTCCTCGTCGGCCCAAAGACCGTCCGCGTCGCCGTCTACGCCGAAGGCGCCGCCTTCCGCGCGGGCGACCTCGTCGCGAGGATCGCGATCATCGGTGCCGGCGACTACTTCTCGCTGAAAGACAGGCTCGCCGAAGCCTTCGGCGCCGCCTCCCGCCTGGACAGCCTGGCCTTCCTCGGCGCCACCCCGGCCTCGCCCGGCGGCCGCCGCGCACCGATTGGCGGCTTCGAAACCTGGTACAACCACTACCTGGACATCGACGAGCCGATCATCCGCCGCGACCTCGAGGCCCTCCCGGCCAACGGCAACCTCGTCAACGCCCTCTTTCTCTCCAGGGGCAGACCCGTCGTCTTCCAGATCGACGATGGCTGGGAGAAGCGCGTCGGCGACTGGACGCCCCGCGAGGACAAATTTCCCGCCGGCGTGGCGGGGCTCGCGCGCGACATCGAAGCCCGCGGCCTCATCCCCGGCCTCTGGCTGGCGCCCTTTCTGGCCATGCCGGACAGCGACATCGCGCGAAACCATCCGGACTGGCTGCTCCGCGACGCCGCGGGAGCCCCCGTCTCCGCCGGCTGGAATCCCGGCTGGGGCGGCGAAGTTCGCTGCCTCGACCTCTCCCTGCCCGAGGTGGAGGACTATCTCGTCGGCCTCTTCGACGCCATCGTCAACGATTGGGGCTTCAGATACCTGAAGCTGGACTTTCTCTACGCGGGCATGATGCGCGGCGCCCGCGCCCGCGGCGGAGCGGCCTGGGAGCATTACGCGCGCGTGCTGCGCCGCATAACGTCGGTCTCCGCCGACCGCCGGGGAAGGCCGGTGGCATGGCTGGCCTGCGGGGCTCCCATCGAGACGACGGCTCCCCTCATGCCCCTGATGCGCATAGGCGCCGACACCAGGGAGACCTGGGATTGGCCGCTTCTGCGCCTCGTCGGCCACCAGGGCAGGCCCTCGGCCGTGGTGAACCTGGGCCACACCTTCGCGCGCTCCCTCCTGGACGGCACCCTCCTCCTCAACGACCCCGATGTCGTCTTCTGCCGCGACCGCAGGATAGCCCTGGGCGACAGCGAAAAGTTCGTCATCGGCCTCGCGGCGAGAATGTTCGCCTCGCAGATCCTCGTCTCCGACGACCCCGCCGAGTTTGGCCAGGCCCCCGGCGCCGCGGCGGCGCCTGCCGCAGTCCCCGCCCCCAATGCCGCGGCTCCCGCCAACCAGTCCCTGCGCCCTCCGGCCGGGAGCATGGCGGAGCCCGAATTCACCAGCCGCCTCCTCTCCCTCTATGGCGCCTTGGGCGACCGTGAATTCGGCGTCGAACGCTATTCCCTCTCCAGCCCCGGCCTCTACCGCTTCTTCTCGCGGGACGGCGAGGTCCACGGCATCGTCAACCTCTCGGACCGGGGCCAGGTCCTCGAGACCGAATCGCCGGCCGGAGAGTCCGTCTCGGCCTTCGCCCCGCGCCGCTCGATCCTGCTCTTCGGATTGGAGGAGGAGGCTTCAAAACAATAGCGCGGCGGCTCCGGGGGTTTCGCTGCGCGGCGCGGCCCAGAGCCGCCGCCGCGTTATTCGATTGCGCGCCCACGCGCCATGCCCTATACTGAAACCTCAATGAAGAAGACCACTTACGTCATCGGGCACAAGAACCCCGACACCGATTCCGTCGTCGCCGCTGCCGCCTACGCCGAGCTGAAGCGCGCCCACGGCTTCGCCGGCACGGTCGCGGCCCGAGCCGGCGCCGTCAACCCCCAGACCGAATACATCTTCCACCGCTTCGGGGTTTCCCTCCCCGAGTTCATCCCCGACCTTGTGCCCAAGGTCGACTATTACCTGGGCGAGCAGCCCGTCTGCGTCGACGAGTCCATGCCCCTCTGGGAAGCCCTCCAGCTCATGGAAAAGGCCAACTGCCAAGTCCTCCCGATCGTGGACAAGGACGGCCGCTACCGCGCCATGCTCCACTACAGCGCCTTCGCCCAGAACATCCTCGCAAAGATCAATCCGCGCCGAAAGGCGGTCGTTCCGACCTCGATCACCCACCTGATCGAGACGATCAAGGCCCAACCCCTCGTCGTCTTCGACGCCGACAGCATCTTCAACGCGCGCATGGTCGTCGCCGCCCTCAGCACCGAGCGCCTGCGCGACTACATCCACGCCGAGCCCGCCGACAACAAGATCGTTCTGGTCGGCGACCGAGAGGAAGCCCAGCGCATCGCCGTGGAGGCGGGCGCCAAGGTCGTGATCATCACGAACGGCGTCCTGCCCAGCAAGGAGATAAAGGACCTGGCCGAGCAGAAGGGGGTCTCCCTCCTGTC
>JAJTBU010000360.1 GCA_021286735.1 bacterium | reverse complement strand
GACAAAGGCCGCGCGGCCGGGCTACTACACTAAGGTGGGTATCAAAGCGGTTGGATTCGATCTGGACGGGACGCTCTATCCCGGCAGGCTCATGTACGTCTTCTCGGCCGACCTCGCGCTGCGGCATCCCGCGCTTCTGTCCGCGTACGGCGCCGCGCGCAGGGCGCTGCACGCGGAGGCTTGCCGGGAATCGGCGCTGGAGGGGACCGGGCCGACCTCCGGCGCCCCCTCCATGGAGGCTCCGAGGGATTCCCGGCGCTTCCGCTTCATCAAACCCTACAGGGGCGTCCTGCCCTGCCTCGAGGCGCTGCGGAGCTCGGGCCTCCGCCTCGGACTTCTCTCCGACCTGCCTCCGCCGCGCAAGACAGCCCTCCTCGGCCTCGAAGGGCGCTTCGACGCCCTCCTCTGCTCAGAGGACTGCGGGACGCTCAAGCCCTCGCGCGCGCCCTTCCTCGCCCTCGCCGAAGCGCTGGGCGCCGAGCCCCGCTCGATCCTCTATGTCGGCAACAAGCGAGAGTTCGACGTCGAGGGCGCCAAGGCCGCCGGCATGATGGCCGCGCTCATGGGGCGGGGAAAAGCCTCCGGGGTGGATTTCGTCTTCCGGCGATGGGAGGATCTTGCGAAATGGATTCTCGAGCGGAGCGACGCCTAGTCCCTCGGAACTACGTGCCGCGGGACTAAGTGCCGCGGCACTTAGTCCCGCCACACCTCGTCGACCAGGGGCTGCGACCTGAAGAGAGCGACGTCCCTGTCCAGCGCCGAGCATTGGATGTGGCCGCCCGCCGGAACGATAGCCTCACCGCCACCCCCCTTCAGCGGAATGTGGAAGATGAGGGCGCAGGGCCCCGGCTGCGAGTAGATCGCGTCGCGGAGCTGTATGAGCGATTCCTCGCTGTAGGAGGCCTCGGTCTCGGGCGGGGCGAGCCTGATGTGGACTTCCCGCCATCCCTTTTCCTTCAGCGATGACGGGTCGAGGAGTTCCTTGACCTGGAGGCAGGGCTTGCCGCGCGAGGCGTCGAAGGTTCCCTTGACGCAGTAGACCCTGTCGGTGGCGAGCTGCGGCCTCAGCGCGTCGAGCGTATCGGGGAAGACGACGATCTCTATCGAACCGGCGTAATCCTCCAGCAGGCCGAAGGCCATTTTCTTGCCCGACTTAGTCAGGATCTCCCGGAATTCCATCATCATGGCCACGACGACGTAATCACGATCCTGGGTCGCCCGGTCGAGATGGCCGAGATCGAGGGTGGAGGAGCGCTCCCAGACCATCTTGAACTCGTCCATCGGGTGGCCTGTGAAGTAGAAGCCCAGGAGGCTCTTCTCGAAATCCAGCATCTCCTGGCGCCCGTACTCGTCGCAGGGTTCCATCAGGTAGGGGGGGAAGACCGTCTCGTCGGCCATGTCGAAGAGGCTGCCCTGCCGCGAGTTCTCGTGCTCCAGCTTCGCCGCGGCCCAGTCGAGCGCGCGCTCCAGGTTGAGCATAAGCTCCTTGCGCCTGCAGCCGAGCGAATCGAAACAGCCGGCGTGGATGAGGCACTCCAGTATCTTCTTGTTCATGCCGGCGCCGCCGGTGCGCGAGAGGAAGTCCATGAAGCCCGCGTAGGGGCCGTGCGCGCCGCGCTCCGCGACGATCGCCTCGGCGACGCCCTCGCCCACGCCCTTGATGCCCAGGAGGCCGTAGACGATCTCGCCCTTCTCCACCGTGAATTTGGCCTCGGAGAAGTTTATGTCGGGCGGCAGGACCTTGCGGCCGATCGCCTTGGCCTCGGAGATGTACTGGGTGAGCTTGTCGGTGTTGTTGATCTCGTTCGTGAGGTTGGCGGCCATGAACTCGGCCGGATAGTTGGCCTTGAGATAGGCGGTGCGGTAGGCCACCACCGAATAGGCCGCCGCGTGCGACTTGTTGAAGCCGTAGCCGGCGAAGGGGATCAGGATCTCGAAGATCCGGTCGGCGTCCTCGGCCTTGAAGCCCTGCTTCAGAGAGCCGGCGATGAACTTTTCCTTCTCCTTCATCAGGACTTCGAGCTTCTTCTTGCCCATGGCCCGGCGGAGGATGTCGGCCTGTCCCAGGCTGAAGCCGGCGATCCGCTGGGCCACCTGCATGACCTGCTCCTGGTAGA
>JAJTBU010000359.1 GCA_021286735.1 bacterium | reverse complement strand
TTCATTGGATGCGTACGCGCACTACAGGGTTCGCGGGCGGAATCAGCCTGCGGCGAGCCGGCAAGGTGCCGGAGGGAGGCGGGGATGACTAGGAGACTGGTGACGGTCGTCGCGCTGGCGCTGCTCTGCGCGGCGGCGACGGGTTCGGCGTGGGCGGCCAACGCATTCGAGCCGCTTGCTCCGAGCGCGGTTTCGCCGCAGACCGACGGCGCGGTCGGCGCCGCCGAATATCCATGGCACGCAGCGGTCGAGGAGCTGCAGCTCTGGCTCGCCCTGTCGGCGGATTCGTCGACGCTCCACGTGGCGCTGCGCGCTCCCACGACGGGCTGGGTGGCGGTCGGCCTCGGCACGCTCGGAATGAATGGGGCTTTCATGGTTCTCGGCTACGACGACAAGGGAAAGCAGGTGGTGAGCGAGCAGACGGGCGTGCCCTTCGCGCATAGGGAGAACAAGAACTCCGTGCTCCTGAAGAGCGCCGTCGCGGAGAAGGACGGAGCGACGACCCTCGAGTTTTCGCTGCCCGCCGCAGGCTACCTTTCCTCGGGGAGCCTGAAGCTGATCATGTCCTACGGCAAACAGGACAACTTCACTGTGAAGCACGTGAAACACGTCACCGCCGAAGTGCCGCTCAAGAAGTGAGGCGGCGCTCGGCTGTGCGCCCCGCGACAGGGCTGTGCGCCGCGCCGCGATGCGCGCCGTGCCGCCTGCCCCGCAGCCTCCGAGTGCCTTAGCTCTTAGGAGGCGGAATGAGCGCCTCGTTCCAGGCGTCGGCGGCCGACACGTCGGCCATCGGCTTCCTGGCGCGTGGCGAACGCTCGGCGGCCTGATGCTTTTCGCTCAAAGAGCCGGGATCGCCCGGATGCCCGAGGATGATCAGCGTTTCGAGGATCAGGCTATCGGGAATGCCGAGGGCGCGCTTGGCCGCGGCTTGGTCGAAACCGGCGATGGGATGGACGAAGAGCCCCTCCTCCACGGCCTGGAGCTGGAAGGCCATCGCCGCCTGGCCCAGATCGAAGAGCGCGTAGTCGCGGCCGCCCTCCAGGCGCGCGTCCCAGGAAAGATCGGTGACGAAGGCCGCTATGGCCGGCGCCTTTTTCGCCCAGTAATTGCCGGAGGAGAGCGCCGCCTTGAGCGCCTCCAGGCGATCGGGGGCGGTCACGGCCACGATGCGCCAGGGCTGGTTGTTCGAGCACGAGGGGGCGAGGGTGGCTGCCCTGACGATCCGCTCCAAGACTTCAGCTTCGATGGGCGCCTCGCTGAGCGCGCGGTAGGCTCTCCGCTTTTCGATGGCTCCGAGAATCTGCATTGGCCTTCTCCTTGGCCTCGATATTACCGCAAAAAGAAGGGCGGCGACATCGCCCCGGCGGCATTCTGGGCTTGGCGGCGTTCCGGTCGCGGCCCCGAGCCGGCGATGGCTTGCTTCCCAGCCCCGGCCGGCGCCGCTATACTGAAACGATGAACGCCATCCTGGTCCAGCCGCCCTTCACCCAGCTCAACGCGCCCTATCCTGCCATCCACTATCTCGAGGCATTCCTGCGGGGGCAGGGGCACGAGGCGGCGACCTGGGATCATTCGATCGGCCTGTACCGTGAGATATTCTCGTCGGCGGGACTCGCGAAGGTCTTCGCCGGCGTCAGGGAGAGGCGCGCGGGGCTGAAGCTCGACGAGGCTTCGCGCGCCCAGCTGGAGCGCTATCTCTCGAACGAGCGCCTCTACATCGAGTGGATCGACGGCATCGTCGCCTTTCTTTCCGGCGGCGATCCGGCGATGGCGCATCGCCTCGCCTCGGCGGTGGAGCTGCCGATAGGCGCGCGGGCCGAGGCGCTCCTGGAGGCGCGCGACGGGAGAATCGGGCCGGACGAGTCCCGCGCCTTGGCGACGCGCATCCTCGACGACCTCGGCGATCTGATCGCCTTCGCCCTAGACCCGGATTTTGGCACGGTGCGCTACGCCGAGCGCCTGGCCTCGAGCAGGGCGGATTTCGGAGAGGCGCTGAGGGCCCTCGACGATTCCTGGCTGATCCGCGAGTTCTACGAGCCCATGCTGCGTGGATTCTGGACGGAGCGCGCGGGGGCAGCGGCCGAGAAACCGGTCGACCTCATCCTCATAACGATTCCCTTCC
>JAJTBU010000358.1 GCA_021286735.1 bacterium | reverse complement strand
TGATCCAGGCGGGAGGCGCCACGGTGTCTCCGATCGCGCGGGCCAGGAAGGACCAGAAGGGCGAGCGGGCGTTCAGCGTGACGAGGTGGGTGAGCTCGTGGACGAAGACGGAGCGCAGCTCGTCGTCCATCGAGGTGAGGGAGTCGCGAGGATCGGCGCCCTTGGCGTAGATGACGATGCGGTTCGAGGGATAGGCCGTGAAGTAGCCGTTGAGGCTGTAGGACGCCTCGCTGAGGAGGACGGGTATCCTGCCGCCGGGAATGTCGATCTTCCAGGCCGGCGACCCGCTGCCCGAGCCCCCCGCCGCAGGGCTGAAAAACGCCTCCAGGTCGGCGTAGACCGCGTCGGCGAAGCTGGCGAGGCGCCGCCCCTCGGCCTCGAGGGAGGGCGGAAAGTAGATGTCGAAGCGTTCGGTCCGCAGGCCCCGCAGGGCGCGCAGGCCCAGCGCCGCCTGGCCTTGGGCGGGAGGCGCCGCGGCGAGGATGAGGGCGAGCGCGGCGAGGAGGGGCAGCGCCGCCCTCACGGGGCGATATCCTTTATTTCCTGTAAATCCCGCATATCCTGTTATCGTGTCCGTCCAGCCAAGCCGCTTCATCCCGCCAGTCTAGCATTTTCGCACGGAAAGCGGAACCGCGCCGCCCGGCGAATGCCGCTCCCGTCGGCGCCGCTGCCGCCGCCGGGAGCTTCCGGGGTCTGGCGCTCCCGCGTTTTTAGGTGTATTTTATCCGCACAGTCATGAGACCAGAAACAGAAAACTTCCCGGGAAGCTTCGCGCCCGGAGCGGCTCGCTATCGCGCCTCCGCGCTCAAGGAACATCGCGCCTCCGGCTACTTCGAGGCCGCCCGCCGCGCCGCGCCCAAGGACTCCTTCGCGCGGGCCATCAGGGACCTCTCCTCCGAGGACGAGGAGATGCCCCTTCCCGAGGATCAGGGGCCCATCGTCTTCAAGGACGGCGTCTTCCAGATCGACGTCGCCAACGCCGGCGCGCCGGCGGCCATCGACCCGGCCCTCAAGGGGCTCATCGACTCCATCCTGCGTTCGTGAACAAGGCGGTCCCATGAAGAAAATCCTATCCTGGAACGTGAACGGCATAAGGGCTTGCTCCGGCAAGGGCTTCCTCGACTGGATCGCGGCGGAGGACGCCGATTTCATCTGCCTGCAGGAGACCAAGGCCCACCCCGACCAGCTGCCCGGCGAACTCAAGAGCATCGCGGCGCGGGACGGCTCGCCCTACAAGCTCTACTGGTCGAGCGCGGCGCGCCGCGGCTACTCGGGTACCGCCATCTTCGCCAAGCGCGAGGCCTCCTCGGTGACCACCTTCGGCATCCCCGAGTTCGACGACGAGTGGCGCACGGTGATCGCCGACTTCGACGACTTCGTCCTCGTCTCGGCCTACTTTCCCAACAGCCAGGACGCCGGCGCGCGCATCGACTACAAGCTGCGCTTCTGCGACGCCATCCTCGCCCTCTGCGACGGCTTGAGGGCCAAGGGCCGCCACGTGGTGGTCTCCGGCGACTACAACATCGCCCACACGGCCATCGACCTCGCGCGCCCCGACCAGAACGAGGGCAATCCGGGCTACCTGCCCGCCGAGCGCGCCTGGATGGACCGCTATATCGCGGCGGGCTACATCGACACCTTCCGCCACCTCCACCCCGAGCCGGGCAACTACTCATGGTGGACCTACCGGGCGCCCCACGCCCGGGAGAACAACGTCGGGTGGCGCCTGGACTACCACTGCATAGACCCTGAATTCCTGCCGGCCGTGGCGGCCGCGGGCATCCAGTCCAAAGTGATGGGCTCCGACCATTGCCCGGTCTCGCTCGAGCTCGACCTCTAGGGGGAACGCCATGAGAATCCGCTACAACGCGCCGGTCACGCTCACCTTCACCTTCGCCGCGGCCATCGTCCTGATCCTGACCACGACCCTGATGCCGGGCCTCACCCAGCAGTGGTTCTCCACGCCGGCGCCCTTCCGCACCAACGTGCTGGGCGACTACGTCAAGCTGGTGAGCTACATTTTCGGCCACGCCTCGGTGCAGCACTACATGGGCAACTTCACGATGATCCTGCTGCGCGGCCCCATCCTCGAGATGGCCTACGGCTCGGGATTCCTCCTCCTGAGCATCC
>JAJTBU010000357.1 GCA_021286735.1 bacterium | reverse complement strand
GTCCATCGAGCGCATGATGGAGCTCGCCGAGCGATTCCCCAATGAGTCGGGCCTGCGCGAGCGCATCCTGAACCAGGGGGCGAGGGAGGCCCTCCTCACGATGTCCTCGGACTGGCCACTCCTCCTGCGCTCGGGGCAGTCGAGCTCCTTCGCCAGGCACCAGATCGAGGAATCGGTGGGCAACTTCACGCGCATCTACGAGATGCTCTGCGCCAACACCGTGGACACGGAGTGGCTGACCTCGCTCGAGAAGAAGAACAATCTCTTTCCGGAAATCAACTACCGCGTGTTCGCGCGCAAGCGCTGAACCCGCGCGATGTTTCACCGTAGCGACGCAAATAACCGGGGCGCGGACAGCGGCCCGGACGACACAGGAGCGGAGAATGAACGTAGTGATCATCGGCGCCCAGTGGGGTGATGAGGGAAAAGGGAAGATCGTCGACTACCTCGCGCACGAGGCGGGCGTGGTCGTGCGGTTCTCGGGCGGCGCCAACGCGGGGCACACCATCGTCCTCTCCGGAGCGAAGTACGCGCTGCACCTCGTCCCCTCCGGCATCCTCTACTCGGACAAGATCGTCATCCTCGGCTCGGGCATGGTCATCGACCCAGAAGCCCTCTTCGGCGAGCTCGCCGCGCTCAAGGAGAAGGGCATCGACTGGGAGGGCAGGGTCCTCATCTCGGACCGGGCCCACATCGTCCTGCCGCGCTACAAGGAAATGGACAAGCAGGTCGACGCCCAGCGCAGGAAACCGATCGGCACCACGGGCAGGGGCATCGGCGTCGCCTACTCGCAGAAAGCCTCGCGCGACGGCATAAGGCTGGCCGACATCGGCGACGAGGAGCGGCTCTGCAACGTTTCCGACGAGGACAGGGCCTTCCTGGCGAAGTGGAAGGATCAGCTCCTCCCGATGTCGGTCAACACCGGCGCCTACCTCCACCACCACAAGAACAAGTGGACCCTCTTCGAGGGCGCCCAGGGAGCCCTGCTCGACATAGACACGGGCACCTATCCCTTCGTCTCCTCGGGCATGTCCTGCGCGGCCGGCGCGGCGGCCCAGGGCGGCATCGGGCCGCGGAACATCGACCGGATCCTCGGCGTCTTCAAAGCCTACACCACGAGGGTGGGCAACGGCCCCTTCCCGACGGAGTTCGCCGACGATTCGCCCGGCTCCCTGTCCAACTACATTCGCACCACCGGCAACGAGTACGGCGTCACGACGGGCAGGCCCCGCCGCTGCGGCTACCTCGACCTCGTGGCCCTGCGCTACGCCTGCATCGTCAACTCGCTCGACAGGCTCGTGCTGACCCACCTGGACGTCTACGACACCCTGCCCGAGTTCGAGGCCTGCGTGGCCTACAAGATCCGCGGCAAGCTGGTCGAGGACTTCCCCGCCTCCATCGCCGACCTCGAGGAGGCCACCCCCGTGCTCAAGAAGTTCCCCGGCTGGAGCGAGCACATCGACGAGTGCCGAAGCTGGGAGGAGCTCCCCCTGCGCGCCCGCGAGTACGTTCAGTTCATCGAGGCCTACACCGAGACGCCCGTCTCGATCATATCGGTCGGATCCGACCGCCAGCAGACCATCATAAGGGAGAGCCCGTGGATAAGATCCTGATCCTCGACTACGGAAGCCAGTACACCCAGCTGATCGGGCGCCGCGTGCGCGAGATCGGCGTCTATTCCGAGATACTGCCGGGCGAGTCCGCGCTAAGCGCGGCCGCGCTCGAAAGCTGCGTCGGCATCATCCTCTCGGGCTCGCCCTACAGCGCCTACGAGGATGGCGCCCCAGCGCCGCACCCCTCGGTGTTCGCCTGCGGGCTCCCCGTTCTCGGGGTCTGCTACGGCATCCAGCGCATGACCCTCGACCAGGGCGGCGCGGTGGAGCGCCTGCCCGAGCGCGAGTACGGCCGCAAGCCGGTCGCCCTCCTGGACTCGGGCGCCGCCAACCCCCTCTTTTCGGGCGTCGGCCGCGAATTCTCCAGCTGGATGAGCCACGGCGACTCGATCGCCGCGCCCGCCCCCGGCTGGAAGGTGATCGCCGAGTCGGAAGGCGGCATCCCCGCCGCCCTGGCCCACGAGACGAAGCCCCTCTGGGGGGTCCAGTTCCATCCCGAGGTGAGCCACTGCGAATTCG
>JAJTBU010000022.1 GCA_021286735.1 bacterium | reverse complement strand
GTTGAGCATCAGGATGCCCGGCAGGCCCGTCACATGGTCGGCGTGCATGTGCGAGATGAAGATCGCGGTTATTTTCTTCCAGCTGAGATTCAGCCTTCTGATGGATATCTGGGTGGCCTCGCCGGCGTCGAAGAGGAAAAGTTCCCCTTCCCTCCTGAGGAGGACGCTGGTCAGGTGGCGGTAGGGCAGCGGCATCATGCCGCCGCAGCCCAGCACAAAAGCTTCGAAATTCATGTGCATCGACTATAGCGGAAAGGGGCGGGCTTCTGCAATCACTGCCGAGTCGACTGGCCAGGCGAGTCTGCCGCCAGGGTGCCACCGACCCGAAGGACCTTGAGCAAGGCCTCCGACGTGTGCAAGTATAGAGGCATGAATGAATTTGCCGACCTGGGGCTCTCGGCGGGAGTGGCGGAAGCCTTCTCCGCCCTCGGCCTCGCGACCCCCACCAAGGTCCAGCGCCTCGCCATCCCCAGGATACTCGCCAAGCGCGACATTTTCCTGCAGTCAGAGACCGGCACGGGCAAGACCTTCGCCTACCTGGCGCCGGCCCTCTCCGCCGCGAAGGGGCTCTCGGCCGCCCGCGGCCCCCTCATCCTGGTGGTCTGCCCCACGCAGGAACTGGCCGTCCAGGTGGCGAAGCAGGCCGAGAGGCTCGTCGCGGCCTCCAAGCTACCTATGCAGGCCTTCGCGGCCCTGGGCGGAAGCCCCCTCTCCCGCCAGGAGAGCGCCCTCAAGAAAAAGCCCCACATCGTCGTCGGCACGCCGGGCAGGCTGGGCGACCTCGTCGCGGCGCGCGTCCTCAAGCTGGACGCGCTCGAGTTCCTCGTGCTCGACGAGGCCGACAGGCTCTTCTCGTCCGAATACCGGGAGAGCGTCGAGGCGATCCTCGATGCGGCGCCCGAATCCTGCTGCGCGGTCCTCGCCTCGGCCACGATCTCGGCGGCCACGAGGGAGCGCGCGGGCGCCTACATGCACGAACCCGAAGCCCTCGCCCTCCTGGACGAGGGTGTCCTGTCCCGCGACATCGAGCACTGGGTCTTCTACGTCGAGCACCGGAAGCGCATCGACTTCATCCGAAGGCTGGAGAACGTCCTGAGGCCCCGCAAGTGCCTCGTCTTCGCCTCCTCGGGCGACAGGGTCGGGCGCACGGCCGAGCGCCTCGTCGAGCGCGGCCTGCCCGCGGACTCCATCGTCTCGAAGCAGGAGAAGGAGCGGCGCAGGGTCGCCATCGAGCGCCTGGAGAAAGGCTCGCTCCGCTACCTCGTCACGACGGACTTAGGCGCGCGGGGCCTCGATATCCAGGACATATCCCACGTTATCTCGATCGACGTGCCGGAGGACGGATCCTGGTACGTGCACCGGGCGGGCCGGACGGGCCGGGCGGGCAGGAAGGGCGTCAGCATCGTCCTGGCGGACGCCATCGAGCTCAAGCGCCTCGCGAAAATAGCCGTCGAGCGGGACTTCGTGTTCCGCACGAAGCGGTTGGATTCGGGCGAGGTCGTGGAGCCGCCGGTCGAGGAATTCTTCGAGTACGTCGAGAAGGGCGAGGCCGAGAAGAGGGCTTACCGCGCCTCGGCGCGCTCAGGTGCGGGAAGGCCGCCCAGCCAAGCCCCGGACAGGGCCGAGCGCCGGCCGGGGAATTCGGGACGGCGCCGGTGAGCGAGGAAGGGGCCTTTCCGCCGCTTCGCGAGGGGCGGATGATCCTTCCCTCCGTCGAGCGCGACATGGCGAATCCCGCCTGGGAGTCGGCGGGAGCGCGCATCCTCATCGCGAGGCTTTCGCCCTGGCGCGACGTCGACATATCGACGCCCCACCTCGTCCTCTTCGACGAAATCCGCCGCTCGATGCCCGAGGCCTACGTCGATTTCGCCTTTCTGCCGACCGCCGCCGACAGGAAGGCGCTTTCGGCGCGGGGCATCCCCTGGTTCTTCGGCCGCGCCTCGAAAAAATCACCGCGCGATTTCGACGTCGTCATGATATCGAACGCCTTCGCGCTCGAACTGATCAACCTGCCCTATCTCTTCTCGACGGCCGGAATACAAGCCTCGGCCGCGGCGCGCGCGGGGGAGGACGGACTGCCCGCGATCGTCGCGGGGGGATCGAACGCCTCGGCCATGGGAGGCCTCGTCCAAGAGAGCCCCGGCGAAAGGTTCCCCGCGCGGGACGCCATCGTGGACGGGATATTCTTCGGCGAGGGCGAAGGGGCGATAGGCCCTCTCGCGCGCCTGCTCGCGGGAACGGAGGATGCTGGCCGCCCGGCTGCCGGCGACAGGGCGGCGGCCGCGCGGCGGGAAAGGCTGGCCCACGCCGCGGCTCTGCCCGGTTTCTGGCCCTGCCTCCTCTCCTCCGGTGCGAAGCGCGCACTCTCGCCGACCCGCCCCGACACGGTCGCGAAACCCCTCGTGCACAACGGGCCGAACGCCTCCAGCGCGCGGCTTTCCATAACCGCGGGCTGCCCTGGCTACTGCTCCTTCTGCCTGGAGGGCTGGGACCGCAGGCCCTACGCCGAAGCCGACATCGACCGGCTCCTCGCGACGGCGCGCGAGCTGCGCCGCGCGACAGGGGCGGAGGACCTCGAACTCTACAGCTTCAACTTCAACACCCACGCGCGGATATTCGACCTGATCTTCGAGCTGAACAGGATCTTCCGCAGGGTCTCCTTCATGAGCCAGCGCCTCGACATCCTGGCATCGACGCCCGGCCTCGCCGAAGTCGAGCGCGCCGGGGGCAAAAGCTCCTTCACGCTGGGCATCGAGGGCATCTCGGGCGGGATGCGCGCCTGGTTCCGCAAAGGCCTGACCGACGAGGCGATTGACGCCTGCCTCGACAAGACGATCGCCCCTGGCGTCAAGGAACTCAAGCTCTTCTTCATCGCCGCGGGCGTCGAGACCGAGGACGATATCGCCGAATTCGCCGCCCTCATGAAACGGGCCGACGGCATGCGCCGCGCGAGATCCCCCTCGACGCGGATCATCGCCTCCGCGGGCTACTTAGTCAGGCTTCCCTTCACGCCCCTGCAGTACGCGCCCTTCGGCTTCGACCGCGCGGCGCTGGACCTGCTCGGCAGGCGGCTGGGCGCCGCCTGCGAGGAAGCCGGCATCGAATTCAGGCTCGCCTCCGAACCGATCGAATGCTTTGTCGACCAAGCACTCTCCCTGGGCGGCGACGCCGCATACCGCTGGCTCTCCGCCCTGCCTGCCACGGGCATCGTCTACGACGGCAGCCTGCCCGAGGCGGCGTGGAAGAACCTGGAATCGGCGCTGCGGAAGGAAGGCCTCCTCGAGAAGCTCGGCGCGGAGAAGGGTCCGCTCTGGCGCCCGCCCCTCTCCTTCATCGCCGAGGATCGCGACTTCGAGACCCTGTACGGCCACTATCTCGCCACGGCGCGCGGGGAAGACAGGCCATCCTGTCTCGGGGGACGCTGCTCGGCCTGCGGCGTCTGCGCCGATGCCGAGCAGATCCGCTCGATGACGGGACACCGCATCGAGGCGTCAGAGCCCCGCCGGCAGGCCGGGCGCGTCGCCGCCCTCCTCGCCGCCAAGAACGCCTTCCCGCCCGTAGGCGCCATTCTGGACATTCCGGAGGAGCTCGCCGGCGCGGAGCGCGCCTACCTGGAATCCTGGGCGCTGCGATCCCTGTCGGCCGCCGTGCCCGGCGCCGAGAGCGTCGTCTTCGAGGCGCGGGAGACCCTCTTTTCGCAGGGCGCGCCATTCTGCGACCTCTTCGCTCCGGGCGATCTCCGCTTCGGCTTCACCTCCCTCGCCCTCTACGGGCCCGACACGGCCCGCACCGAGGCGCTCCTGAGGCGGCTCGGCGGCGGCGCGGACGGAAGGTTCCGCATCGCGGACGAGTCCCACGCCGGGAAGCCCGCGGTCGCAGAATTGGAAATAAGGCTGAATCGAACGGGAATGGAAGTCGCCAAGCGGCGTTTCGAAGCCTACGCCGAAAGCCAGGGGCTAGCCTTCACCGCGAGGCGGAGCGGCGACGGCTGGAAATTCGACTTCGCCGAAGCCGCCCAAAACCGTAGGGCCATCGTCGGAGCCACGCTCGGGGCCGCGGCCGGAGACGGCCTCGTCCTCGCGATCGCCGCCAAGGAAAAGGCCAGGATATCGCCCCTGCTCGACGAATTCGAGAAAGCGGAAGGCTCCCGCCCCGCGGCGCGCGTCGCCGGCTGGCGATAGGCCTCTAGCGCGGCCGGTAGCTCGCCATCGACGTATCCGTCTCGAAGACGTCGACGCGGGAGAGGGGCATCTCCGGATGGCCCGCCGCGATCCGCTCAAAAATATATCGGGCGATGCGCTCGGCGCTCGGGTCGCCGGCGAATTCCGGAATGTCGTTGAGATCGCCGTGGTCCAGGCCTGCCAGCACCTCGCCCAGCGCGGCCTTCAGAAGGCCGAAATCCAGGAGCATCCCGCCCTCTCCGAGATCCTCGCCGGCGGCCCACACGTGGACCTTGTAGTTGTGGCCATGGAGGCGTTCGCACTTGCCGTGGTAATGGAGAAGCCTGTGGGCCGCCGCGAAGGTGGCCTCGATCCGCACTTCGTACATAGGCCAACGATAGCGCGGGGTTGCCGCCCAGGGCAAGCCTTTTGCACCTTGTATTCCCGCCCGAGTCGGTTACAATAATGACAAAAGCGCTAAGTTTTATGCGCCACCATGGAGGATACTATGAAGAAGCTTATCCTGTGCCTCGTCATGATAGCCGCGATCGCGGTTCCTTCCGCCTTCAGCCAGCTGCGCTTCGAGATCGGCGCCAACGTGCCCCTAAAGGCGATGCTGCTCTCCGGCGGCACCCTTAACTCGAGCACCTTCTCGGACCTCGGCAGCTTCCCGTTGATCAGCGAAGATTTCTTCCTCGCCGTCCCCAACAGCAGCCTTCTTCTCCAGGCGGACCTCGGCCTCCTCAAGATCGGCGTCGGCGCCAAGGTCCAGAGCATCATGCTCATGGCCTACGCCGCCTACCCGAACGCCCAGGTCGAGCTGGCCCTCGGCCCCCTGTGCGTCGACGCCAGCCTCGGCGGCTACTACATGGGCTACTATGTGATCGGAACAGGATTCGGAGCCAATAAAGTCGACGCTCTGATTCCGGAAGCCTCGGTCTGGCTCGCACTGGGCAAGAAGAGGGCATTCAGGATCGGTGCCGGCGCGATCGGCCTCGTGCCGACCAATTTCGATCTGAGCGCGGTGCCCGTGGTCGCCTACGCGGGCATGAAGGTCGTGCTGGAATAGCCGTCACAGCTCCTCGGGATGGGGGATCGGCCGTCGATCCCCCGCCTTCCCATTGAACCGTCCTTCCGTCCATGATATCCTGACGCCCTCATGAGCATGCGGCTATCGGCCCTCCTCGACGGCGTCTCGCCACTCTCCGTCTCGATGGGATCGGACCCTGAAATCACCGGCATCGAATACGACTCGCGCAAGGTGGGGAAAGGAAATATCTTCCTCGCCTTCCCCGGCGTCCACGCCGACGGAAACGCCTTCGTCGACGCCGCCATCGCCGCGGGAGCCGTCGCCGTCGTCCACGAGCGTGAACTCGCACGCCACGCCGAGGGCGTGAGCTACGTCCGGGTGGAGGACGCCCGCCGCGCCGCCAGCCGCCTCGCCGCGGCCTTCAACGGAGAGCCCTCGCGCTCCCTCGGCGTGATCGGCGTCACGGGCACCGAGGGCAAGAGCACCACCGTCTCCCTCATCTACCAGCTCCTCACCCTCGCGGGACACAAGGCGGGATTCTTCTCCACGGTCATGTCCGACACGGGTTCGGGCGAGCGGCCCAACCCCGAGCACCAGACCACGCCCGAAGCCACGACCGTCCAGGCCAAGCTGGCGGCCATGCGCGATTCCGGCTGCGAGTACGCCGTCGTCGAATCTTCGAGCCACGGCTTGAGCGAGCGGACCGCCCGCCTCCAGGACGTCGAATTCGACGTCGGCGTCGTGACGAACGTGACGAGCGAGCACCTCGAGTTCCACGGCACCTGGGAGCGCTACCGCTCCGACAAGGCCAACCTCTTCCGCAGGCTCGCCTCGCGCGAAAAGACGATACTGGGCCGGGCCCGCCGCCCGCCCTCCTTCGGCGTGGCGAACGCAGACGATCCCAGCGCGGCCTTCTTCGCCGCCTGCACCGACAGGCCCACGATAACCTATTCAGCGAAAGGCGCCGCCTCTACGCTGCGGGCTCTGAACATCGCCGCCGACCGCGCGGGCTCCGGCTTCCTGATCGAAGGGCCGGCCGAGCTGCTGGAAGAAGGCGTCCCCCAGGCGAATGCCCCCGCGCGCGCCGAGGCGAGGATCAACCTGCCCGGCGACTTCAACGTGGGCAACAGCCTCGCCGCCCTCGCCGTGGTGTCCGCCGTCACGGATACGCCCTGGACGAGCCTCGTCCCCCACCTCGCGCGCCTGCGGCCCGTGCGCGGCAGGATGATGAACATCGAGCGAGGACAGCCCTTCGAAGTGCTGATCGACTACGCGCACACGCCATCATCCTTCGAGACCATACTCCCGCCGATCCGGGCGCGCGTGAAGGGCAGGATTTTCTGCCTCTTCGGCTCGGGCGGCGAGCGCGACACCGAAAAGCGGCCGCGCCAAGGCGAGATCGCGGCGCGCTGGTGCGACGTCGTCGTCCTCGCCGACGAGGATCCCCGCGGCGAAGACCCGATGGCCCTCCTGGAGGACATCGCCGCCGGCTGCCCCTCGCTGCCGCGGAACGAGCGGCTCTTCCTCATACCGGACAGGCCCGCCGCCATAAGGGCGGCATTCTCTATGGCCAGGGAGGGCGACGCCGTACTCCTCCTCGGCAAGGGCCATGAAAACTCGATCATCTACGCCGACCGGACCATGCCCTACGACGAGGAGGCTGAGGCGACGGCCGCCCTCGCCGAATTCGGCTACGACCGGGCCGGCCGATAGCTCACGTGAAAGGAAAGCACATGAAGACCATCGCGATACTCTACGGGGGGAAGTCCGGCGAACACGAAGTCTCCCTGATCTCGGCGGCGAGCATCGTCCGCAACCTCGATCCAGCCAAGTACGAGCTCCTCCTCATCGGGATAACAAAGGCGGGAGTCTGGCTGCTCCAGGAACCATCCGTGCTAAAACAGGCGCGGGCGAAGGCTTCGCTCAAAGCCGCCGACGAGGGCGACATGGTCGGCCTGCCGCCGATAAAGGGCGGCCGCCCCGTCTACGCGGCGCCGGGAGCCGGCCTGGTGGCGGCGACGCCCTCGGGCGGGGTCGAAGCCCTGCCCTGCGACCTCGTCTTCCCCGTGCTCCACGGCACCTTCGGCGAGGACGGCACCATCCAGGGGCTCCTGGAGTGCGCAGGCCTTCCCTACGTGGGGGCGGGCGTGCTCGGCTCGGCAGTCGGCATGGACAAGCAGGTGGCCAAGGAACTCTGGATCAGGGAAGGCCTGCCCGTCGTCGACTTCATCGCCGTGCGCAAGGCCGACCGCGCCAACCCAGGCTTCATGGCCTCGCTGACGCGCAAGATCGAAGCCCGCTTCGGCTGGCCCTGCTTCGTGAAGCCCGCCTGCTGCGGCTCCTCGGTCGGCGCCTCCAAAGCCTCCGACCTCGCCTCGCTCGAGAAGGCCCTCGACGACGCCCTGCTCTACGACGAGAAAGTCCTGGTGGAACAGTTCATCGTCGCGCGGGAGATCGAATGCGCCGTCCTCGGCAACGAGGCGCCCAAGGCCTTCGCGCCCGGCGAGATCGTGCCCACCCACGAGTTCTACGACTACGAGGCCAAGTACAAGGACCCGAACGGCGCCGCCCTCCGCATACCCGCCCCCATCTCCCCGCAGCAGACCGAGGCGGTCATGGCCCTGGCGCTCCGCGCCTACAAGGCCTGCGCCCTCTCGGGGATGGCGCGCGTGGACTTCTTCGTCGACAAGCGCACCGGCAATGTCCTCCTCAACGAGGTGAACACGATCCCGGGCTTCACGGCTATCTCCATGTATCCCCGCCTCTGCGGCGCGGGCGGCCTGGCCTACGGCGCCCTCCTCGACGCGCTCGTCGACCTCGCCGCCGAGCGCTTTGAACGCCGCGCGTCGCTCAAGTTCAGCTACGAGGCCTAAAGGGGATAGGGTCAGCGGCCCGGCGTCCTGCGCGTCGGCGCGGAACAACTTCGCGCCGACGTGAATCATTATGCACTAAAATTTTATAATTATTTATACTGAGCAGATTTACGCATTATCCCCTGGCGCTGCCCTTTGGAAAGGTGTACACTGGCTTCGGCCGCGGCTTACGCGGCCGAGGTCATTCATACCGAATAGCCCTATTCCGGCAAGGAGGTTCTTCCATGAAGTCCCAGGACTACATCGCCCTGGACGATACGTTCGGCGCGCACAACTACCATCCGCTTCCCGTCGTCATCGCGGAAGCCAAGGGATGCAAGGTCAAGGATCCCGAGGGAAAATCCTACTTCGATTTCCTCTCCGCCTACTCGGCGGTGAACCAGGGACACCTCCACCCGCGCATAGTGGATGCGGTGAAAGATCAGCTCGAACGCGTCACGCTCACCTCGAGGGCCTTCCACAACGACAAGATGGGACTGTTCCTGAAGAAACTCTGCGAATTCACGGGCTATGAGATGGCTCTGCCGATGAACACCGGCGCCGAGGCCGTGGAGACCGCCCTCAAGGCGGCCCGCCGCTGGGGGGCCGAGGTCAGGGGCGTGCCCAACGGCAGGCAGACGATCATCTGCGCCGAAGGGAACTTCCACGGGCGCACCCTCGCCGCGATCTCCATGTCGATCGACCAGGATTCGCTCGTCAACTACGGCCCCTACGTCCCGGGCTTCGTCAAGGTGCCCTACGCGGACGCCCGGGCGGTCGAGGACAAAATCGACGAGAATACGGTCGCCGTCATGGTGGAGCCCATCCAGGGCGAAGCCGGCGTCGTCGTCCCGCCCGAGGGCTACCTCGCGCGCCTGCGCTCGATCTGCAACAGGCACGGCATCCTCCTCATCTTCGACGAGATCCAGACGGGATTCTGCCGCACCGGCAAGCGCTTCGCCTGGCAGTGGGAGGAGGCCCGCCCCGACATCATGTGCCTGGGCAAGGCCCTGGGCGGCGGCATCATGCCGATCTCCGCGATCGTCGCCGACAGGAAGGTGATGGAGGTATTCACGCCCGGCACCCACGGCTCGACCTTCGGCGGCAACCCCCTCGCCAGCGCGATCGGCATCGCCGCGATCGAGGTGCTCGAGGAGGAGAGGCTTGAGGAGAACGCCGAGAGGCTCGGCGCCATATTCCGCGCCGAAGTCGCGGCGATCCCCTGCCCGAAGATGCGCCTCGTGCGCGGCAAGGGCCTCCTGAACGCGGTGGTCTTCGAGGAAGGCTTCGAGGCATGGAACGTCTGCATCGCGCTGCGCGACGAGGGGCTCCTCGCCAAGCAGACGCACGGAAACATCATCCGCTTCGCCCCGCCCCTCGTCATCGGCGAGAAAGAGTTGCGGGAGGCGATCGCGATCATCGCCCGCGTGTTCAAGCGTCTCTGAGAGGAACTAGTTGACTGACATGCCGGCGGCATTCGCGCCGGCTTTGGTGCGCCGCCGGCCGCTAGGCCGGCGGCGCTTTTTCTTCCTCGGCCAGGATCGAGAAGGCCGCCCCGCCCAGGCGCGACCGCCCCTCGTAGACGAGCCTTCCGCCGAAGGACTCCACGAAGCGCCTGGAGAGCGCCAGCCCGATGCCGCTCCCCTTCTCCTTCGTCGTGAAGAAGGGGTCGAAGATGCGCCGCTCGCTTTCCGGGTCGACGCCCGGCCCTGAATCCATCACCGTGATTGCCCAGGAGCCGTCGCGCCGCTCGAGGCGCAGCATGACGCGCCTTTGGCCGGGAGGCCGGGCGCCCGCTGCCTCGATGGCGTTCCGCACGATATTGTCGAGGGCGCCGAAGAGCTTCTCCTCGTCGGCGACGATCCAGGCGGAATCGCCGGGCGGCAGCTCGCGGCTGAGCTCGATCCCGGACTCCCCGAGGTCTCGGTAGCGCTCGCAAAAAGCTACCAGGAAAGACTTGAGTTCGAGCGGCTTGCGCAGGGCCGGGCCCGGCTTCAGGAATTCGCGAATCCTGTCGGCGAGCGTCGAAAGCCGCAGGATCTCGTCGTCGATGATGTCGGCGGCTTCGGCCAGCTGCGCCGCGCGCTTCGTCCGCGCGCCGCCGCCCTCCGCCTCGGCGGTCGGTTCCGCAGCGCCCGCGGCTCGCCGGACCTTGGCGGTCTGTATCCGCATGATGCCCAAAGGATTCTTGATCTCATGGACGAGGGTCCGCGCGGCCTCGCCGAGCTGCACCAGCTCGCGCGTCTCGGCCTCCCGGGCTTTCAGATCCTCGTTGCGGCGCGACATGCGGATGAGCAGGGCGTAAAGCCCCACCAGGATGAGCGACACGCCGCCCGCCGCGAGGAAGAGCTGCGCCCTGTCCTTGGTGAAGCCTTCGATGGAGTAGTCCATCAAGACAATGTAGCTGCCGCCCATGGCCGATTGCATGCCGGGCATCATCGTGGTTACCGGGGGGCTCGCGGAGTCGGAGGGCGCCTGTCCGGGCGCCGATAGCGGCTGCATGTTCCTGCCCCTGCCCATCCCGAATCCCGAGCCGGGGGTCGCCATGCGCCCGGCGGCCTGGATGCCCGAAAAGCGTATGAGCCGCAGCGAGGATCCGCCTTTGGAGAATGTCACGGAGACTCCGGGAAACTCGCTCGGCCGTTCGGATTGTCGGCGCAGCGAGAGCGCCTCCTGCGTCGACATGGTCTCGGGAGCCGTCCCGTATCGCAGGAAGGTGGTGCCGTCGAGGCGGTACAGTCCGAAGCCGAGGATCTTGCCGTCGTTCTCCGGCGTAAAGGACTGGGCGCGGCGGTATTCGTCGAGGACCGCGCTCGACGCGCGGAACGCTTCGTACTCAAGGACGAGGTCCTTGCGTCCCGTCTCGCGGGCGACGACGACCCACAGCAGGCCGACGGCGATGGCGAGCACGGCGGCCGAGGCGACGAGGAGGGCGCGGGCCGATCTGTTCTTGGAAATCTTCATGGCGGTTGATCCGATGATACCACGGCGGCGCGCGGCCGGCCATACCTTTGGATCGCCCCGCTCCGCCCGGCGCGCGCCGGCCCCGCGCTTGTCCCCTCCCCGCGCCGCATGCTACAACAACGGACGACACCCCATGAAACGCGTGATACAAGCCGTCCTGATCGTCGCCTTCATCCTCGCCGCGGGCTTCTTCATCTTCTTCCTGGCGAGGATGAGGCGGGAAAGCCTCGAAGCCTCCCTCCCCGTCGCGGAAAGGATCGTCGACGTGGGATCCTCACCAGCTCCCGCCGGCGAGGAAGGCGCGGCGAAGACGACGAGCCAGAGGGCCAAAATCACCGCCGAGTGGGGCGAGACATTTCTCGACGCGGTGGACATGAACCTCGACGAGGACGAAGATCTGGAGCAGGTGGTCATCGTCAAGCCATCCTCGGAAAACGGGCTCATTTCCGTGGTGGTGGCCGACGTGCAGCCGGCGACTGGCACCTATGTCCGCGTGTGGAAGGGCGAGACTTTGGCGACGAAGCCCACGGCCGTCCTCGTCCAGCCGAGGGACCTGGTGGGCGACGGCAGCATCGACCTTCTCTGCTTCGGGATCGACGCGGCGAACCGCCAGACCCTGACCGTGTTCAGGCGCGCAGGGGCTGGGGCGTACAGAACCGTCTTCAAGGCCTCGGGGCTCTCCATCTCCATCGAAGAGCCGGCGCCAGCCGCCTCGGCGTCGGCAACGATCGCCGTCTACGAGGAGGCGCCCGGCGGAGCCTCCCCTCTCGACCAGCGCAAAATAGTCTACGCCTGGAGCAGGCTGAGCAGGCGCTTCGAACGCAGCGCGGATTATCTCATCCCCGGCGAGAACGTGGAAAAGCGTTTCGTCGGCAGCGTCGTGACGGGCAACGCGAAGGATTTCGAAACCTACCTCAAGGGGCTCTGGGTGAGGGAATCCGCCGCCCCGGACCCCCAGCCGCCCACCTACCTCTACTTCGATCCCGAAGGCCGGAAAATCTCCATCGACAGCGCCCGCGAACAGCAGCAGTGGGATTGGGGCCAGTCGACGGCCGCCTTCGCCGGCATCTACGCCCCCATCGTCAACGGCACCGTTCCCGAGATGATCAGAGTCCTCGGCATCGATCTGGTCGGCGTGGACAAGGTCCGAATTACGGCGACTACCCAGCAGGTGGTGAAGTTCGCGGTCAAGGAAGACTGGAACGGCGTCTACCGCCGCTACGCCGGAGAAGGGACATCGCCTGGGGGCGCCTTCCCCTCCGTTTCGGGGCCTGGCGCGATGGCGCTGCCGATCGAGGGCGCCCCGGGCGCGGCCTTGAGCCTCGGCGCCGGCGGCTTCGACGGCTTCTACGCCGACGGAGCGGGGTCGAGCCTCGAGCTTTCCGGAGGCGACTTCGCTCTCAAGGTTCCCGGAGGGGCGTCGAAGGGCCGCTATACGCTTTTTCGCGACGGCGACAGGGCTGTCCTCGACCTCGAACTCGTCGACGACCGATCCATTCCCTCCGGCCGCCTCAGCTATCTCGTCTCCGTCAGGCCCGGGAAGGGCGGGAAAATCGGCACGCTGATCCTGAGTCCCGCGCGAATTCTCGAGGGCGGGGCCGAACCCCTCTACAAACCCGAGATTCGGCTGACTCGGTTCGCCGACTGAAGGGCGAGGCTGGTCGGCCGCTCCAAACCGTTCATGGCAGGAAGTAGGATTCGTAGCCCAGGTCCTTGAGCTTGACCTGGGTTTTCGTCCAATCGCCGGACGCGTCGACGATGACCGCCCAACGGGGCTCGCCGCTCTTGTCCTTCTGCTCGTCGGTCCTGACCTGAAATCCCTGCTTCTGCAGCTTGGCCGCCAGGGCGAGCGCGTTTTCCTTCCGCGAGAACCAGCCTACCTGCAGCTGCCCTCCGCCATCCTGGGCCTCCGCGCCCTGGTCCTTCGGCTTGTCGGGCACCGCGAGGCTGAAGTCCTTTCCCGCGGGCGCCGGGGCGTAGAGCCCGGTCAACAGCCAGGAGGAAGGTTTCGCGGCAACACCCTTCTCGACGAGGGCGCGTTCCAGCGAGCCGGGGCATTCGGCGCGCAGCCTCGCGGCGATCGTCGCGGCGTCGTATCCCTTGGTAGACGCTTTGAACTCGACGAAATCCGGCGAGGAGGCGATCACCCAAAGGAGGAAGAGGGCTTCGCGCCGGACTTCCTGCGCGCCGGACCCCGATGCGAGGGGCTGGAGGAGGATGAAAGCTTTCTCGGCCTCGCCGTCGAGGAGGTAGAGCCAGGCCAGGGTCTGGCCGCGGGCCTGAACCCAGGACCTGCCCCCCTCGGCATCGGGCACGAGGTCTAGGCATTTTTTCGCCGCGGAGGGATTGCCGGCGGCGAGGAAGCAGCGGGCGGCCTTCAATAGGAGGTCGGGCCTGAGGCTTGCCAGCGTCGCGCCGAGTCCCAGCCCGCCCGCGCCGCCGCCCGCGGAGAAAAAACCGGCCGCGTCGCCGTACGAGCCAGCGCTCAAGGCCAGGGCTCCCGCGAAGGCTGCCAAGTCGGGGCGCAGCTCGGGCGGCGCCTTGGGAAAGAACTCCCTGCACAGGGCGATCGCGTCGTGGAGGTTCATCGCAAGGGCGTAGGCCTGGAGATAAACGCCAAACCCCGCGCCCGGGGGAGCCTTGGCCACGGCCGCCCTGGCTGCCGCCAGGGTCGGCGTCCCCTCGATCTTGGGGGCGGCGACGGGCGCGGTCGCCGCCGCGGGCGCGGCAGCGGCAGTTGGCGCGGTTTTCTGCGCCGACGTCTTGCCCGACTGGGCGGAGACCGCCCCGGCCAGGAAAACGAGCGCTGCAAAAACCGCGATCCTTCTATTCATTCACCTCTTCCGCCCGGAAGGTATTGCCCGACTTCGCCCTCAGGGCGACGCGGGCGAATTGGCCGATCCTGGATGGGTCGGCCGCGATCACGACCATCTCGTCCCTGGCCGTCCGGCCCAGCATCTCCTTCGAGGAGCGCTTGGAGCGGTCCTCGATCAGGATGTCGTCGACGGCGCCGAGGCGCTCGGCCATGAGTTCGGCGGAGATTTCCTTCTGCAGGGCGATCACCCGCGCGAGCCTGGCCTTCTTGACCTTGTCGGGCACCTTGCCGGGAAGCTTCACGGCCGGAGTGCCCTCCCTCGGGTTGTAGTAATACATGAAGGAGTAGGTGAAGCGCACCGCGCGCATCACCTCGAGGGTCTCCTCGAGATCCTCCTCGGTCTCCCCCGGGAAGCCGACCAGGATGTCCGTCGACAGGGAGAGCCCCGGTATCGCCGCCTTCATCCGCTCGACGAGCCCCAGGAAATACTCCTTGGTATATTTTCGGTTCATCGAGGCGAGAACTCGATCG
>JAJTBU010000356.1 GCA_021286735.1 bacterium | reverse complement strand
ACGAGGGCGAGCAGGCCGTCGTCGTGCGCTTCGGCCAGATCGTAAAGACCTATACCGAGGCCGGGCTCAAGTTCCGGAGCCCCTTCGTGGACGACGTGATCAAGTATCCCAAGAAGCTGCTGTCCTGGGACGGGGAAAAGCAGCGCATTCCCACGAAGGAGAACCAGTTCATATGGGTGGACACGACCGCCCGCTGGCGGATATCCGACCCCGTCAAGTTCTACGAGTCGGTGAGCAGCCTCGAGAACGCCTACGGGCGGCTGGACGACGTCATCGACTCGGCGGTGCGCACCGTGATCTCTTCCAATTACCTGCGCGAGGCGGTGCGGAGCACGGACGAGATTCTGAAGGGCGGAGCCGCCGAAACCTTCCAGACGGGGGAGACCGAAGGCGCCACCTCCCTCCAGGAGCTCACCATCTCGGAAAACCAGTACGAGAAGATTGAGAAGGGCCGCGAGCTGCTCTCGCGGGAGATGATCAAGATCGTGGCGTCGATCGTTCCGGAGTACGGCATCGAGGTGCTGGACATCGTCCCCCGCCAGATCAAATACTCCGAGGAACTCACCGACAGCGTCTATCAGCGGATGATCAAGGAACGCAACCAGATAGCACAGGCTTTCAGGTCGTACGGCGAGGGCAAGAAGGCCGAGTGGCTCGGCAAGCTTGAGAACGAAAAGCGCTCGATACTTTCCTCCGCGTACGCGAAGTCCGAAACGCTCAAGGGAAAGGCGGACGCCGAGGCGACGAAGATTTTCGCCGACGCCTATGGGAGGGATCCGTCCTTCTTCGAGTTCTGGAAGGCGATGGAGTCGTACAAGGACACCATGCCCTCGTTCAAGAAGACGCTTTCGACCGACATGGACTATTTCAAGTACCTGTACAGCCCGACGGGGAGCGGGCGCTAGAGCCGGCGCCGGGGCAAAGGCCGCGGCGCGGCGAGCCTCAGAGGCGCCTCAATTCGGCCCGGACCGCGGCAGCGCCGCCGTCCGGGCTTTTTTCGTCGATCTCGAGGATGGCGAAACAGCCCGAGCCGCAGGGGCCGGGGTTCACGACCAGCGTGCCGTCCTCCAGGGAGACGCAGCGCGACTCGTGGATGTGGCCGCAAATCCACACCTCGGGCGCGTACTCGACCATGAGCGCCGCGAACTCTCCGCTGCCGACGTGCTTTTCGCCGCGCCGGTCGGCGTTCGTCCCATAGGGCGGCGTGTGGGTCACGACGATGAGGGGGCGGCGGGCGGCATTCGACCTCGCCTCGAAGAGTTGAGGCGCGAGCGCGCCGTAGAGTTCCTCCTCGCTGCGCTCGAAGCTCGTGATGCCGGCGCGGAACAGGCCTCCCCCCGCCCCCGCCATGGTGGCGAAGCCCAGCTCGCGGGTGCGGCCCTCGAGATCGCAGCCGGATGCCGCGAAGCAGCGGCGGACGGCGGGCGGATCGCAGTTGCCCGCCACCAGGGCCGGAGGCTGCGCCAGGCCGGCGGACGCCAAAAGCGAGAGGATGGCCTTGGCGTCCGCGGCGCCGCCGAAGTTGGTCAGATCGCCCGCGATGGCGACGAGATCGACGCCGGCGTTGCCGGCGAGGACCGCCGCCAGGCTTTCGCGGTGGCCGTGTATGTCGGAGAGCACGAGTATCTTTTTCAACGATGCGACCTCGAAGAGCCGCGGCGATCGCCGCCGGCCCCGCCGAAGATCATACATCGGAGGCGGCCGCGGGGGAACGACAGTTCTGAAAAAAGTGCATTTGACCCAAGGCCCCCTTGAAATTCCTCGCGTTTACGGGGAGTATTCTGACTGTGATATCAGTAACCGACCTCGCACTCGGCTTCGGCGAACGGAGCCTCTTCAAAGACGTCAACCTTAAGTTCACCCCCGGCAACTGCTACGGCATCATCGGCGCCAACGGCGCGGGTAAGACGACCTTCCTCCGCATACTTTCAGGAGAGATCCAGCAGGACAAGGGCGAGATCGTCATCTCGACCGGATCGCGCATGGCCACCCTCAAGCAGGATCACTTCGCCTTCGAGGAATACCGGGTCCTCGACACGGTGATCATGGGCTTCGAAAAGCTGCACGACATTGCCGCGGAGCGGGACGCCATCTATGCCAAGGAAGATTTTTCCGAGGCGGACGGAATCCGCGCCAGCG
>JAJTBU010000355.1 GCA_021286735.1 bacterium | reverse complement strand
CGCTGTGGCAGATCGAGACCTTCCGCTCCAAGGCCGCCGCCGCCAAGCGCGTCGCCGAAATGGCCGACCTCGTCTCGATGTACATGGTCGCCGCGCGCGACGGCCTGCCCGTCCGCAAGGCGCCCTCGAACGCAGCAGACAGGGCCTACCGCCTCAAGGGCGGCGAAATGGTCAAGGTCCTCAAGCGCGTGGACGGCGAGGCGCTCTACACGGGCGGCGCGAAGCTCGCTGGCGACTGGTACCAGGTGCTCACCCTCGACGGCACGGTCGGCTACGCCTTCAGCCACACCATGCGGATCGTCGACGAGAACTCCGGCGCCATTCCCGACGACACCCCGCCCGAGGCCGACGCCGACGCCGTCGCCTCGATCTTCTCCAGGACTTGGCGTCCGGCCTGGTACGCCGCGATGCTCCAGGACGGCACGGTGGACACCGACTACTTCTCGCTGCGCTTCGGGCTCTTCGGCGACGCCAAGAACCGTCAGATCCGCGTCGAGCTGCCCTCCAACTCGAAAGTGTTCTCCTATTCCTCGATCACCCAGGACGAGGGCTGGATCGTGTTCGGCTCCACCGACCTCAGGGTGAAGCTCGAGAGTCCGACCAGCATCCTGGCCTCCTGGGGCGCCGGTACGGAAGCGCCGCCCGACGAGTCCGCGGGCTGGCATCCGGGCGATACCCAGGTGCGCTTCGTCGTCGTGGACTCGGACATAAGGGAGGCGATCCGCGCCGAGGAAGCGCGCTGCTCCGCGGCGCTCCGCGGTTTCTTCCAGGCGGCGAAGGCGGCGGGCGCCAAGACGGAGGCGGCGGGCACGCTCGCCTTCGCCTCGCCCCAGGCCGGCGGCTTCGAGCTCTGGCCCAGCGCCACCTACGCGTGGAAAAACACGGACTTCCTCCCCGCCGGCTTCGCGCCCGCCTCGGAAGGAGACGCCTCGGTCCAGAAGGGAGCGGTATCCTTCGGGCTCAGGCTCGCCGACAGCCTCGCGGGCGAATGGCAGGGCGGCTTCTCGCTCTACCCCGAATCGACGGGACAGCGGACCGACTATGTCTACCGGCTCGAATCCTCGGGGCTCAGGCTCGCCAGGGCCCTTCCTGCGGCGCCCGGCCTCCTCCTGAGCGAGACGGACAAGCGCCTCGGCGCGGCCACGCTCGACTTCGCGCGCAAATAACCCCAGGCGGTATCCCATGGCATTCGTGCAGCTTAGCAACGTCAACGTGTCCTTCGGGGCGCGCGACCTCATAAAGTCGGCCACCCTCACCCTCATGGAGGGGTCGCGCGCCGCGCTGGCCGGTCCCAACGGCGCGGGCAAGTCGACGCTGATGTCGATCGCCGTCGGCCAATTCAAGGCCGACTCCGGCGATATCGCCGTCACCAAGGGCGCCAGGATCAGCTACCTGCCCCAGACGGGCATCGTCCTCGGCTCGGGCAGCGTCTTCGACGAGGCCGAGACTGCCTTCGCCCACATCGCGGGCATGATAGAGCGCCAGGAGGAAGTCGGCCGCCAGCTCCAGGACCCGGGCCTCGAAGGGCGGGCGATGGCCTGCCTCTTGGAGGAGTTCGACGCGATCGGGCGCGCCGTGGAGTCCTCTGGCTACTTCAGGCGCGCGGAGCGGATATCCGAGGTGCTCCGCGGCCTCGGCTTCGCGGAGAAGGACTTCGGCAAGCGGGCGCCCGAGCTCTCCGGCGGCTGGCAGATGCGCCTCGCCCTGGCGAAGATCCTCCTCGGCGACCCCGACGTCATGCTCCTGGACGAGCCGACGAACTACCTCGACCTCGAGGCGCGCAACTGGCTCGAGAGCTTCCTCCGCGGCTACCGGGGCGGCGTCCTCCTGGTATCCCACGACCGCTATTTCCTCGACGTCACCGTGAACGAAGTCTACGAGCTCTTCAACGGCAAACTGACGCGCTATCCCGGCACCTTCTCCGCCTACGAGGACCGCCGGGCCCGCGAGCTCGCGACCATCTTCGAGCTCTGGGAGCGCCAGCAGGAGGAGATCCAGAAGCTCGAGGACTTCATCCGCCGCTTCCGCTACAAGGCGACCAAGGCCGCCCAGGTGCAGAGCCGGATCAAGATGCTCGAGAAGATCGTGCCCATCGAGATCCCCGAGGGAATGAAGCACATCCACTTCAAGTTCCCCGCG
>JAJTBU010000354.1 GCA_021286735.1 bacterium | reverse complement strand
AACGCCCCAGGGCCTCATCAACTCGATAGGGCTCGCCAACCCGGGACTCGCCGGTTTTATCGAAAAAAAGCTCCCCTACCTCAGGACGCTCCGCTGCCCGGTCATCGTCAACGTCGGCGGCTCGAACGAGGCGGATTACCTCGCCGTGGTCGAGGGCATCGAGGCGGCCGCGGGCGCCGTCCCCCCCGGCGAACGCAGCGGCGTCGACGGCTACGAGATCAACGTTTCCTGCCCCAACGTCTCCCACGGCGGCATGTCCTTCGGCACCGATCCGGCATTGGTGGAACGGCTGACTTCCAGGCTCCGCGAGGCGACGCGCCGCCCCCTCATCGTCAAGCTCAGCCCCAACGTCACCGATATCGCGGAGATCGCCCGGGCGGCGGAGGCGGGAGGTGCCGACGCCGTCTCCTGCATCAACACCCTCGTGGGCATGGCGATCGACACCGAGCGATGCGTTCCCCTCATCGCCAGGGGCACGGGCGGGCTATCGGGGCCGGCGATACGCCCCGTCGGCGTGGCCTGCACCTGGAAGGTGTCGCGCGCGGTCAAGATTCCCGTCATCGGCGTCGGAGGCATCGCCGCGGCGAACGACGCCATCGAGTACTTTCTGGCGGGCGCCGCGGCCATCCAGGTGGGAACCGCCCTCTTCGCCGATCCGCGCGCTCCCCTGGCCATCCTCCAAGGCGTCGAAGCCTGGATGAGGCGCAAAGGCGCGAGATCCATCGCCGACATAGGCAGGCTCCTGCGGCTCGCGCCCTGAGGCCGCCGGCCTTCCTCGCCAAAAACGCCCCCTCGGCCGGAACTCGCCGAACAGCCTCGCCCCAGCCCCTCCCTCAGCGTTTGAAGAGGGCCGCCGGAAGGCGGGCCCGCCCTCCCTCGACCCGCACCGCGAGCGTGAGCCCCTCCGCGAAGAAAAGATGAAGCCCGTCGGCGAGACTCGAAATCCTGCCTCCTCCTTCGTCCCCGAATGCGCAGAAGGGACTTTCGGGAAGCCACTCCGCCCCGTCCGGCAGGGCGAAGGCGGCCCGCGCCGCGGGAAAGGCGCTCGCGCGGAAAGTGCCGCCTAAAATCGCGTCGGCCGCCTTCCATGGCGGAAGGTCCCAAGGATCCTTTCCCGCGCCGACCGGAACCGAGGCGAGCTTTTCGATCGGGAATCCCCAGGGATCGACGCCCTTTTCCTCCATGATCGCCGCCACGGCCGCTGCGTAGCCCGAGGCGAAGGAGAGCGCCATCCTGTCGGGATCGAGGGACGGCAGGTCGCCGGGCGGCGCCTCAAGGTCGCGGGGATAGAGGGCGCCGGCGGGGAAGAGCCTCTGGCCCTCCCACAGCGGCTCGGCCAGGATCGCCTGGGGCGCGCCGCGCTTCAAACGCAGGGCGATTTCCTCCCCCTCCCCGACGAGCGCCGAGCGGGCGAAGCCCTCAGCATCCCTCCACGCCACCCGATAGCGCAGGGCATGCGCGCCTCGCCATGGACGGGGCCGCCCGGGGGCGGCGAGGATGATGTCGTGGACAAAGAGGCAGTCGAGCGAGCAGGACGCCGCCAGGACCGAGATGAGCAGGGCATAGGCCGCGCCGCGCGCTGCGGATTTCTTCAGGCGAAACATCGCTTGTCCCCGAAATCCAAACGCGCCGCGCCCCCCCTTCCGCTTCAGCGCGGCGCGAAGAGGCGCGGCCTCCAGGCGGCGAGCATCGAGCGGACCGGCTCCGAGGCCCAGTCGGGATAGGTCCAGGGGAGGGCATGGAATTCCCCGCGCTCGAAGATGAGGGTGAGCTCCGCGTATACCCCCCCGCTCAAGGCGATCCGGTGCGCCCTGTCCTTTGTGGTCGCCAGGACGAAGCGACCGGGGGCGAGGAGTCCGGGGTCGAGGTTGACCTTCCGCTTGCCGCCGACGGCGAGGCTGGTCTCGACCGCGTTGGTGGCGAGCTTGACCGCCGCCAGCGACGCCGGGTCGACGAAATCCCGGAAGGCCCAATAAGAGCGCCATATCGGAGCGCCCATCTCCCCGTCATAATACGGTGTCCATGCGAAAGTTTCCCGCGGCGTCGCCGCCTCCAGGGGGCCGTAGAGCGCCTCCATCCGGCCGCGGGCGGCGCCCTCCAGGGCCACGTCGCTCGAGAGCACGCCGACCACGAGAATCTCCTCGCCGAACGCTTTGCAGGTACCCATGTGTTGCCTTCCCCC